>CAYZYD010000475.1:0-3725 GCA_964482505.1 uncultured Planctomycetia bacterium
CAACCGAGCGGGTTGGAGTCTTCGTCTTCGATTGAGTGCGAGGCGATTCAGCCCGTCGTCTTGCCAGAATGCGCCGTTGCTGGCTGAGTCGTCCCGGTATCCTCGCCTCTTTCACTAACTGAAACTAGCCGGCGCGAGGCCCGTGTCCCCCTGCTTCACAATCTGTGCTCAAGGAGCCGCTCGAGGCCTTCGTCTCCCGAGCACGAAAAGTCTCGAGCGGAGATCACCCCACTCGTCGCAGCCGCTGCGGCTTGGCTCCCGGAACTCTTTCGATGAGCCCGCGCGCTTCGAGATCGAGCTTCACGGTGGTCACGTGCCAGAGGATCGATCCACCGCCGGGAAGCTCGCCTTGAGGCAGGTAATCGGTGACGAGTCGCGGCAGCTCTTTAAACTCGACGCTTGAGTCACCCGCGGGAATCACGGCGAGGAGCGCTTCCCGGGTCGCTTGATAACGGCGCCGATCGACTCGGGTCGGTCGGCGTTCGGGACGGATGTTTAAGACAGTGACGGTGTCGGACATGCAAGAGCTCCCTGAGGTTGGGGTTGGGAAGGACGAAGCAAAAAATGCGCGACGGAGCCGGCGATCGTCCAGGCGACGAGTAAGTCGATGACCGACAGCGTGGTGAACTCGAGCGGATAAGACCACCAGAGCGCTTCGGGGATAACCGACGTCAGCGCGGCAAAGGCGCCGAAGAGCGCTCCGAGTGCGACAGAGCGAGATAGGGTCAAGGCGCGAGATCTGGCCTGGGCAAACAGACAAGCCCCGACGAGCCCCGCTAAGAGATTCGTCAACAGGGAGAGCCCAAACTTCTCCGGGGCCAACGGATCGAGGCCTTCGGGGTGCACGACGATCTTGGTGACCACAGGCCCTTCCTGCGAGAGCCGCACGGCCTCGTCCATGCCAGTCGCTAAACCGGGATAGTGGTATATACCAGGCTCCGCAAAGCGGTCGACAAACGCGACCACCTCAGCCTGCTCGTGCGGAAAGTCGTTGAGGGAAGCACCGTGGTAAGGCAGCGCGAGCCACGAGAGAGTCGTTACTATCTGAACGACGAGACCGAGAACCAACCCGGTCACGATGATTCGGATCATCGATCCGTCCTCCGTTTGAGTAAGGGAGAGAAAATCCAAGCGACAAAACGCCAAAGGCCACCCTTGCAATTCTCGGCGTTTGCGGGGGCGGAAACGGGACGACCCTGCCGAATCGCGTCGAGGACTCGGGGTAGATTCTTCGAGTAGATCGATCGCGAGCCGAGCTTCAGGATGATGCGGACGAGTTGCGCCCCGAAGCCCTTGAATCCCGAGTGCACGACTCGGAGTCGCGTTCCCTCTCGAGTCTCGCTCAACTCAAACCGAATCACAGTGTCCAACGGTCCCCCGCGCCACGAGTACTCGAGCAAATTCGGCGGCTCGACTCGCAAAACCTTGCCGTGGACTATCCCGTCAAAGCCGGGGGCGGGATCGGTACGCAGCGTAAACTCGTGACCAACGATCGGGGCGAAGTCGGTCTCCATGAGCCACTCACCGATCGCTTCTGGATCGGTGATCGCCTGCCAGACCCGCTCTACGGGATGGGCGTACTCTCGAGAGATCTCGATCTGACTCACGATGGTTCCTTTCGGTCGAGATACTCACCCAGGGCATCCAGCCGCTCATTCCAAAAGTGCTCGTAATGCGCAGTCCAGTCATGAACCACCCGCAGCGGGCCCGCTTCAATTGAGTAGATTCGGTAGCGACCCTCCTTACGCTCGCGAACCAAGCCCGCCCCCTTGAGCAGCTTCAAATGCTGACTGATCGCCGGTTGCGACATATCAAAGTGGTCGACGAGATCACGCACCGCCCGTTCGCCGCTCGCGAGCAAATCGAGCAGACTCCGCCGAGAACAGCGGCGCCACGCCTCGTAAAACATTTCTTCAACGTGGCTTAACTGGGAAGCGCAGCTTGAGAGCGCGAGCCTTTAGCCGGAGCGCGCGCAGCCCTGGACCCTGGAATAGGGTGCGCGGAGCCCTGCGGTCGGGAGGCAAAGAAGTGGGAGCCAATGAGGTAAGACTGCTTCCAACTCTGAGCGAACTCGCGTGAGTGTTCGCTGAGACCCGTGGTCCACGTTAGGGACCGCAGCCGTCGTAACTCTTACAGCCTTGAGATGTCGGTGGGACTCCACAGTTTGGGAACGGAGCCGCAGGTTGCGGACCGGACGAGAATAAATAGTTGATCGCGAAGATCGCGTCACCAATCGAGAGCTCTGAATCGCCGTCGATATTAGCAGAGTCGAAACAATCAATAGCGGCAAAGCCCGGCACGAATAGGGCTGAGATCAAGTTGATGGGATCTGCGAGATCGACGCGACCGTCCGAGTTGGTGTCCCCCCGAAGGTAAGGCAGTTGGGGAATGAGTGAAATCAATCCCATATCTCCGTCAAAAGAGCGCGATCTGCCATTCGCTACCACCGTGTTTGCGACCGGCGGAATCCCAATCGTCTCTACAAACTCGAGCCTTGTGTCGACCTCGGCTCCGGGGCTGAGGCTATTCGGAAGCGCAAGATAAGAGATCTCTAGAATAGGCTCCGGTTGATCTGTAAATGAGACCGTAGAGAAACCGCCAAAGATGACACCAATGCTCCATCCGTCAGGGAAGAAACTCACGCTGAAGAACTCGACAGACCCTCCGCTGCCGGAGGGCGGAGGAGCAAAGGCCCCCGAGCCTAGATACTCAAGCTGTCCCACGGGGATCACTGCAGAGGGGTAGAGGAGAGCCGGATCGTTCGCAACCCCAAATGAAAAGCCCTGCGCCTCAGCATTGAACGGATCGACTGGTTGAGAGAAGCGGACGTCAATCGTGAACTCCTCGGCAGGCTCCATTAGAGAAGTGGGGACGTCGGCGTCACCCAACTCGATTCGAAAGAGAGGGTCGTCAGACAAGACGACGGTTCCACTATTGTAAGAAGGAATCGCAACTCCGGAGGGAGTCATCAACTCTACCGGAACGGGTGGATTTCCTAAGTTGTCGCAAATCAATAATTCAGAAAAGATAGGCGACGGAGCAGCGACATTCCCTACGAAAGAAAACTCAATCAAGAGGACCGCGGTGGTCGGCAAGATCTCAGATCCCATGCCGGGAAGAACAGCAACCGAAGTGATCCCGCCAATCACGACTTGATGATCTTCGAACAGAGGCACCTCGGGGTATATCCGATTGACTGAAAGCGATGACCAGATCGAGTCGTCGAGGCAAACTCCGAAGCTCCAACCAGAGACCGGCTCTCCTTGATTTGAGAGCCCCACCGTGGTTTCAACGGGAACTCCCGGGCGTGCGAAGAGGCCGCCATCCAAAAGAAACGAGTAGTCAGATTGGCTCTGCCCCACGGAAACCAGCGAGAATGCCAGAAAACAGACTTTTAGCCAGATAGTAAGCATCGATAAAACCTTCCTCCCGCCGCATCCTATCCCGTAGTTTCCCCAATTGACAGATTCATACGGCTCGGGAGCTGAGCAGCTTCCGCTCGGGACGCGCTGCTTCCGCCCGAAAAACTGCTTTCGATGCGGGAGGTCGAGATTTCGAGCCCTTTGCCCCCCGGAGTCCAGTGCCCCCGGCGAATCGAAGGCGTATCGGTCCATACTTCGAGGTTTCGCCGGGGGCTGGACGAAGGGAGCTCGGCCTCCCGCGCGGAATGAGTTTTCGGGCGGGCTGCTAGTGTCCTGTTCGGAAAGTTCGAGTGAGAACTCGGC
>CAYZYD010000476.1:0-3724 GCA_964482505.1 uncultured Planctomycetia bacterium
GTCGAGGTTCGCCGGGGGCGCTGGGCGAAGGAAGCTCGGCCTCCCGCATCGAAAGTAGCTATTCGGGCGGGCTGCTAAACGCCTGTTCAAGTTTGGCGATGTCGATCTTCTTCATGGTCAGCATCGCCTGCAGCACGCGACCCGCCGCGGCCCGGTCGTCAGCACAAAGCAACCCGGGCAATACCTCGGGGACAATTTGCCACGAGACGCCGAAGCGATCTTTCAGCCAACCGCACTGACCTTCGGAACCGCCCTCCGCGCAGAGAGCGGACCAGAGCCGGTCCGTCTCGGGTTGGTCAGCGGTCGGCACGGAGATAGATGCGGCTTCGGTGTGCTGGTATTGGGGTCCTCCATTGAGCGCCTGAAAAGGGGCCCCACCCACCGTGAACTCGATCAGGAAGGCCGGGCCCTCGGGTTCAGTTCGCAGCACTTTACCAATCTCTGAATTTGGAATGAGCGAGGTATAGAGTTCCGCGGCTTTCTCTCCATCGCCGTCAAACCATAAGCAAGTTGATACACGAGCAGAGTTCATTGGTGTTCTTTCACGGAAATGACGAAACGTCACGTGGCATGGCATCCCAGAATACTCTCGCAGCGAGTACCAATTTACGACGACGAGGGGGAATTTGTTAAAATAGTTTGTGGGATCTCTCCAACTCGCAACCCTTACCCGACGAGAGGCAACTTCCCAAGGATCGTGAAGAGCGAATGAACCGACCCGATGAAACCGCCGCCGAAGAGACCCTCGATGGCCATCTCGCTCGCTTTCGGGCCCCGCTCATCGGGCTCCTCGTATCCTGGGGAGCGCCTTGGTCCGAGGCAGTGGAGCTCGCCCAAGATGCTTTCGCGGAAGCCTACCTCCAACGTGAAGCGTGTCGCGGAGATTGGCGGAGTCCAGATTTTTTTGGTGGCTGGCTCCGCGGTATCGCGCGTAACCGCTTTCGCAATTGGGTTCGAAAGGCGAAGAGACGCCAAGTGCAATCTTGGAATTCCTCAGAGCACGATGTGGCAGAGCACGATGTGGCGCAGGCCGATTCACAAGACTCAGTCGATCGTGCGGAACGGGCCAACCAGATTCGAGACGCGATCCAATCGCTCTCGCCCCGACACCGTGAGGTCGTGATCCTTCGCTACTACCACGACACCCCGACCGCCGAGATCGCGCGACTGCTGGGTACCTCACCGCGTGCGGTTGAAGGGCGACTTCGTCAAGCACGGCAGCGACTTCAGAAAATTCTCGAGCAGGGCAATCGTCCAGAATCGCGAGGGATCCCACCATGTCTCTAAACGAACTTCGTGACGACGAGATTCGCGACGCCTTCGCGCCCTTTGAAGTCGATCCCAACCTGTTCGACGAAACAGTAAAGCAGATTGCCACAGGGCTCGATACCCGACGACCCGAAAGTCCCTCCGAGGATCTCCCCCACTGGCAGCGGCAAGTTGCGTCCTGCTTACCCCTCTCCATACTGAGCGGCAGTAAGGGGCTCGCGGCTCCGGTCACGGCTTCTTCGACCGCGGGCGGATTCTTCGCTTCCCTGATGTCCACCCTCGCGCTCCCTGCACTGTCAATTTTTGTCTTCCTCGGCTCGACGATCGCCAGTCGGCGTCTGACGCGCAGCGCACTGCCCCGGGCTGAGAGCGATCAAGACTTTCTCGAGATCAAAGAACGATTTGAAGCGTGGAGCCGGAGACAGCGGAGGTACGGATGGGTCCTTCTCGTCGGGTTCTTCGTACTCCCCCACTTGACCAATCGCACTTTGGTCACGGCGATACTCTTGGGTTCGTTTATTCTGCTCGTGCTCGTCTTGAGATCCCTCGCTCGTTCACGGCTTCTGCAACCCGATGTCTTGGGGATCGTTCTGGGAAGCGGACTGCTCTACTCGTCGCTCGCGATGAGTACCACCCGCGCGGATTTCCACCTCCTTCACCCTTTCTTCTCCCCGTTCATTCTGTTTGCCGGCGCCCTTTTCGTTCTCTTCTCCAATCTGAATTCGCGCGCTCCGGGGCCCCATTGGCCGACATGGCAACGCTGGATATTGACGGGCGTCTTTTCCGGGATCGGTTTGCTGCTGATGGGATTTGTCCTCTTGATTCAGCTTCCCACCCATGCCCTTCCATTCCGGTCACTTGAGTCTGAATTGGCGCGGTACTCGGGCGACCCTGACCTCGGAATCAACACGGCTAAGTGGCTCCAGTGGGAGCGAATCATGCACAGCGCCCAAAGCCTCAAGCTCAAAGTCGAGGTCGCAGCATTCGAAACACAGCTTGCAGACGTTATCGAGAGAAGCGACGAGATTCTCGTTTCGCCTTATCTCTGGTCGGTCGCTTCGCGGTTAGGGCTTCTTGATCAGTATTGGGATGAGAACATGCGAGCCCAAGCCCTCGGCGAATTCGACCGCCTCCTGCGGTTCTCTGGGTCCGAGCCCACGATCCGCAGCGCCGATGAGTGGGCGATCCGTGAACTCGTCTCGAGAAGCTTGCTCAACCGCGAGAGAATCGACGAACTCGAAGCGCTGCTTCTGCGAGCTCTCCCCGATCCGGGTCGAACCGCTGAAAAAGCAACCTATAACGCACTCGAAAGAGTTTGGACCGTGGTGTCGCTTCTGGACGTCATCGATCGCCCTCTCGGCGCCGCGGCGAAGCGCGACGTGCGACAATGGCTGACTCGCAGTTGGACGAAGCGCCGCTCGGGATTCAGCCCAGGGGGTGGCTTCAAGCGTGACCCCAACGCGCCAGCCTGCGACCTCGAATCGACTTGGGTAGCGGTGCAGCTGATCGAGAAATTCGGCATCCCCAAAGCGATCGACACAACCTGGCTCCGCTCCTATCTCAAGCCTTGGAACCACACGCTACGCGAACGCTCGCTTCTCGCGGAATTGACCCGACGGCAGTTTGAAGAGGTCGAAGACCTTGCTCCAATAGACGCCTTAGATCTCGCAAGCAGCGAAATCAACCTGCTGCTATCGCTCGCGCTAGTCGGACTCTGTCTTTACGTGCGCGCCTTGGCTCGCAGGTCAAATAGATCGGATCGGTTGGAGTAAACTCGGAATAACCACCGTTCCCCCTCGAATTCAATTCGAATCCAGCGTTTCGCAGCACTCTGCGATAAAGAGCTCGATCTCAAGCCCCCTATTCCCCAGATTAGTCGGCTTAACCCGACAAACGAACAAACGTATCGTCAAAGGTTAAGATTCTTGAAAGTCCCCTATCAACGGGCTGCTTTGGCAGTGTATCCGGGTACGCCGACACCAATTGCATCAAATCGATAGCCTTCCCCACTCTCTCGAAATAGCGTGAGGTCTAAGTCTCGAAAGACGAGATTGTGCGGGTACTCGGAGGCCGTCTCGTCGGGCGGGCAGAGCTTCGAGATCGCGGCGACGACCTCCTCGGGATCAGAAGAATGCACCTCGAGCTCTTGGAACACGACGACAAACCCCTGTTCGCTCGAGGCCTCGATAAACTCCGCGCGGAAGTCTTTGTCGTAACTCACCTGCACTGCGTTCTTGAAGAAACAATCCTTATCCGGAAAGTCGATCCCCCATCTCGTGTAGGCGGACTCAACATACGATGGTTCTCCCAGCACCTGGCGAATCTCTTCGCGACTCATTCCGAGGTGGGCTGGTCCAATCCCCCGGTGCGGGACGACTTGATAACGGTCCATCAGCTTACTTGAGATTTCGCGGTGTAGATTGAGCCATGACGTGCTGAAGAGCTTGGCTGAGAG
>CAYZYD010000477.1:0-3712 GCA_964482505.1 uncultured Planctomycetia bacterium
TGATCCCCAGGATCCCCAGAGCTGATTTGAACCGCCCGTTTCGCGAGAAAGCGGGCACTACTCGTCGCTCTTCAACCGGTCAGCGATTCAAACCAGGTCGACCGCGGCGAGCCGCGAGGTGCGGCACTCAAACATGCGCCGGGTAAAACCGAGCAGCGGGCTAAGCAGATCAACACGTAAGAAAAAGCGCCACGCGCACCATTAAAGCAAAGCGCCAACTAGACAGCGCGCTCATCGAGTGGACTCAACTGTAGCGCCAGGTTTGCGGACCGAGTTCCGCTGGCCCGATTCATTCCCCCCGGTTTCGGTCTACCCCGACCGAAGCGTCGTCAATTTGAGGAGTTTTACCTAATGCCTTCTATCTGGGCTCAACCTTCTCGCTCCGCGATCCAGTTCTTCGTCGCGCTCGCGTTTGCCCTAGCGGCGACCGATTACGCGACGGCTGGTTCCGCTTCTGTAGCGCTCGATACTCGACGCATCGCGACTGGATTCAGCCGCCCCGTTTACGCCACGGCTCCTCCGGGCGATACCGAACGACTTTTTGTCGTCGAGCAGCGCGGACTGATCCGCATCTTGGATCTGGCTACAGGAACTATTAACCCGACTCCCTTCCTCAACATCGACAGCATCGTCGGGGGTGGAACGTTCGGTCAAGACGAGCGCGGTCTGCTCGGGCTCGCCTTTCACCCCGACTACGACACCAACGGGTGGTTTTTCGTTTACTTCTTTACCAACGGCAGCGCCACCGAGGTTCGTCGTTTCACGGTATCGGCCGATCCTGACGTCGCAGACGCGGGTTCGGGCACCACGGTCCTGACGATCGGTCAGCCCTTTTCGAACCACAATGGCGGGACGATCGCCTTCAGCCCAATCGACGGTTATCTCTACATCGGTACGGGCGATGGCGGAAGTGCCGGCGACCCTGGGAACAATGCTCAGAACCTCAACTCTCGGCTCGGAAAGATGCTCCGGATCGACGTCGACTCACTGCCGTTCACGGTGCCGGCGGACAATCCACTCGTCGGAATTGCCGGTGACGACTTGATTTGGTCGCACGGCCTCAGAAACCCATACCGCTGGGCCTTCGACCGACTGACGGGGGACTTGGTCATTGGCGACGTCGGCCAAAATGCCTTTGAAGAATTGAATTTCGAGCCCGCCGGCACGCCCAACCGCGATTACGGTTGGAAGTGTCAGGAAGGCGACGCCTGCTTTAGTCCGGCCGCGGGTTGTACCTGTAATTCAGCCGCACTGACCGATCCGGTCCATACCTACCCCCAGTCGACCGGTGTCTCGATCATCGGGGGTCCGGTCTACCGAGGTTGTGAGATTCCCGAGATCGAGGGCACGCTCTTCTTTGGCGACTTCGCCACGTCGCGACTTTGGTCGGCTGAAATCAACGCGACTCAAGACGACCTCATCGAGTTTGTCGACCGTACCGCCCAACTCACTCCGCCTCCGGGGCAGGGGTCGATCGGTAACCCCTCGTGCATCGTCGAAGACGGGAATGGCGAACTCTACATCCTCACCTTTTTCTCGGGGGCGGTTTATAAGGTCGTTCCCGCCAACCTCGCCGATCTCGACTGCGACGGTAATTTTGTGGTCGACAGTTGTGAAGCTCCCCAAACCGATTGCGATAACGACGGAACCTCGGACAGCTGCGAAATCGCCCTGGGCGAAGCGACCGACTGTAACCAAAACGGTATTCCCGACGATTGCGATCTGGACGCCGGACTTCTCGTAGATTGTGACAGCAACGGGGTCGCTGACCTCTGCGAGATCCAAGACGGAGTCGCACTCGACTGTAACTCCAACGACATTCCCGATAGCTGCGACATCGATTCGGGCCTCGCCGAAGACAATAACGGCGACGGCTTCATCGATAGCTGCGATCTCTACATCGTCCGTGTGTCTGACGAAGTCGGTCCAGCGGGGGGACAAGTCCAAGTCGAAGTGCTCTTCACGTCTCCCGAAACTTTCGGGGGCTACAGCATGAGCTACACCTACGACCCCACCAAGGTCGAGGCGACGAGTACCGAATTGACCGGAACCGACGCTGATGGATCCGACTTCTTCGCTCCGAGCATCGACCCTGTCGCCGGTTACGTCAAAGTGGGTGTTGTCGCTGACATCTCACCGCCGATCGAAGTGGAGTTTGCCCCGGCAACGGACTTCGTCGGGCTCAGAGTCTCGATGGGGATTGACGCTTCAAACTCGGTCGGTGAAGTGATCGATCTCCTCGTCGACGACGGCAATACGGTTCCCGACGGCGCGCCGATCATCAGTATCGAGGGTGGTACCCAGGGGGTTTCGCCGCTAACGGCCGACGGATCGATCACCGTGATCGACGCTCCGATTTTTGTGCGCGGTGAAGTCAATCAGGACGGCTCATTCAACATCGCCGATCCGGTGTTTACGCTGAATTTCCTCTTCGTTCCCAATAGCCCCGAGCCGGCCTGCGAGGATTCTGCGGACGCCAATGACGACGGCTCGCTCAACGTGGCCGACCCCGTCTATATGCTCAATCTTCAGTTCGTGAACGGACCGGCGATTCCCGCGCCGACCCCGAACTGTGGGGCGGACCCGACCGATGACTCGCTCGACTGCGCGAGCTTCACGGCCTGTCCGTAACGAGAGCTTAAATTGCAGACGCTGGGGGGTGATCTCTCGAGAAGAGGTCACCCCTTGACGGCACTTAGGGCTTTTCTATAATCCCCAGCTTGCATTCGGCCGGTTCGGTCAGTGCAGATCCCGGGGTGTTCGTTTCGGTCGGCGACTGACCGATCAGCGAAGGTTGGCGCACGTGCTGACTTGTTACGCTGGTTCAATTCTCGCCGACAAACCCGTAACCCCCAACTCCGATTCGGTTTCGAAGAGGACCTCAAGCGAGTCTCAAAAGCGAGTTCGTAGTGGAACCGCCAAGTGAGCTCACGTCGAAGCAGTCCCGAGCCGATCATTGGGGGCATAGCTCAGTTG
The DNA here is from genome assembly GCA_964482505.1 of uncultured Planctomycetia bacterium. Lineage (GTDB taxonomy): Bacteria > Planctomycetota > UBA8108 > UBA1146 > JAJFFE01 > CAYZYD01. The sequence continues at coordinate 2,977 of CAYZYD010000477.1, forward strand.
GTAGAGCACCTCCCTTTTAAGGAGATGGTCGGAGGTTCGAGTCCTCCTGCCCTCACTTCTTCAGATATCCGTGGCCCCATCGTCTAGTCAGGCCTAGGACTCTAGGTTTTCATCCTAGCAACGGGGGTTCAAATCCCCCTGGGGTCACCAAGACTTTCGCTTCGAAACGCTCACCGCTCGGTGGGCGTTTTTTTGTTGGGCCTTTCGAGGCGTATCGGCCCGGATCAGTCTAATTCAGCAAGCTCGAACCATAAGGGGACTCGCTCGAATGTTGAGTCCCGTCTGGAAAGAGTTCTGAGTGAACGCCTTCTCCTTGAATCCCAACCAAACTCGGCGGACGAAACGACTCTGCACGGGTTACAATGAAAAAGACGGGAAGATCTTTCCCGACCCCACTGACGACACCCAGACCAAATCTCGAGAGGACCGAAGCGATTATGGAACCGTTTGAGGGCAGTGATTTTTTTGCCATCGAAGAGCAACTCTCGGAGGAGGAGCGACTGATCCAACAATCGGTTCGCGAGTTCGTTTCGGAGCAAGTGATCCCGATTATTGATAAGCACTACGAAGAGGGGACATTTCCCACCGAGCTCGTCGGACCGATTGCTGAGCTTGGCCTGCTCGGAGCGAATCTCGAAGGCTACGACTGCGCGGGGCGCAACAACATCGCCTACGGTTTGATCATGCAAGAGCTCGAGCGCGGCGACAGCGGCATCCGCTCGTTCGTCTCGGTGCA
>CAYZYD010000478.1:0-3712 GCA_964482505.1 uncultured Planctomycetia bacterium
TGAGAAGTATCGATTCTTCGAAGAGGTCGTCGCGGCCCAAAGCGTCCGCTTAGTGGAACTTGGGAGTTCGGATTGGGCTCATTTTGACGAAACGGTCAGGGTTCATCCGAAGATGCGGCGACCTCGGGTTGCGACAACCTTATGATGCAGCGCCACGATTCGCCCGCTGATAACTTAAGTCACTTCTCACCTGCTGCCCGCGGAAGAAGGCCGTCTTGTTCCGGACATTCGCTACTACCGTCGCCCGACTGGCCCCGACGACTCGGTCGACCGCTCTCGCAACTCGCCGATCTGCACTCGGAGTAGCTCTCGGTGTGGCTCTCTTGGCACTGCTCTTCCTCGCGGCTCCGGGCTGTAAGGCTCCGCTCGCGCCGATCCGCGGGCCCGAAGTCATCCACAACCACCAACCCCAAGACCTTCCGGTGCCGGTCAACTTCAAGCTTTCAGACGACCCCTACGAGACCTGGGCAAATGTCTCGTTCGCCGGGGAACCGCTCTACCTCAGGACCGGTAAGTACACCTACTACGGTGATCGACCCTTGCCCCAAGTCGCGACCTGGTACAAGGACCAGATGCCGATTGAGGGCTGGGAGTACATCGATCGAAGCTCTCAAAACGATGAGATCAAACTCCGGTTCGAGAAGCCGCGGGAATCGGCCGAGATCAGTTTGAAGCTGATTCCGGATAAACAAGGACAGTTCTACATCACGAAATTGGTCGCTCGGATCCGCCCGAGATAGGGTCGAGCTACCGTCCCAAAGGACAGACATGGCTAAGTCGAAACAACCCCCGAAACAGAAGCCGGAAGAGAATCCGCTCGAGGATGCTCTGACCCAGTTCGCAAGCACCGCGACCAAGAAAGCCCACGAGTATCGACTTCCGATCGTCGTCGGCGTGGGCGCACTTATCGGGATCATCGGCCTCTTCAGTCTGTTCAGTGGACGACGCGATGCCGAGGCGCAGCGTTCCAACGCCAATTTCGAAGCGGCCTTTAAGGAACTCGCGGACATTCCCGAAGAGGAGACGCCCGATATCTCCTCGCTCAGTGTCGACAGCGTGGTCCGCGAAAACCTCGATACCTTCTGGATGGTGCAGAAGTACGCTTCGTGGCTCTACAAGCGCGGACTCAAATCGGAAGCGGTATCGCTGCTCGAGAAGGCCTACGAGAAGTCGCCCGATTCGGAGCTTGCGGGACTCTTCAAATCGCAGTTCGAAAAGATGAAGAGTGCCGCCGAGTTCTCGGTTCCCGTCGCGGCTTCGGCGACTTCCGAAGACTCTCCGACGGCTGACCCCGGGACGAGCGACGAGGGTGACTCGAGCTCTGCCGCGACAGCCGATCCAACCGCAACCGACGGCACCCCCAGCGAGACCAAATCGCCGGCAGCGAGCGGAACTACCCAACCCGCAAACTCGGGCGAGGCGACCCCAAGTCAACCTGAGCAGAGTCAACCTGCGAGCCAACCCGCTTCTCAACCCGAGCAGTAGGAGGACGGCGGTAGCGCGGTGACGGTCGACGATTCGGATCCCGTCGAGGAGCGCAGAGTTCGCCTCGTCGTCGACTCGCCCGCCGCCGGAATCCGGATCGACGCATGGCTCGCCGACGAATTCCCCGAAGAGTCCCGCAGTTCGCTCAAGCGACTCATCAAGAGCGGGCGTGTTCGAATCGATGGCGAGCCGACAAAACCGAGTCACGCCCTGAGAGCGGGGGAAACGCTCGAGATCGAGTTTCCCCCACCCCCCTCGCCCACTCCACTCCCCCAAGATATTCCGCTCGACGTTCTCTACGAGGACGATTGCCTGCTCGTCATCAATAAGCCGGCCGGTCTGGTCGTGCACCCATCCCCCGGGGTCGTCGAGGGCGGCACGATCGTCAATGCGCTCCTCGGCTACACCGAAGATCTATCGCAAGAGGGCGGTGAGTTTCGTCCCGGTATCGTCCACCGACTCGATAAAGACACGTCGGGAGCGCTCCTGGTCGCGAAGACCGATGCGGTGCATCGGAAGCTCGCGGCGCAATTCAAAGCTCGCACCGTCTCCAAGACTTATTATGCGCTGAGCCATGGGATTCCCCGATCCACCACGGGGTTGATCGATCTTGCGATCGGCCGCTCTCTCACGCACCGCAAGAAGATGGCGATCCGTACCGACGAAGCCGCCAAATCGTCGCGGACGACCTACCGAGCGGTTGGCACTCTCGGTGCCGATATGACCTGGTTCCGCTGCCATCCCGAGACCGGCCGCACCCACCAGATTCGGCTCCATCTCAAGGCGATCGGGCATCCGATCCTCTGCGACGCGCTCTACGGACGAGAGAAACAACTAACGGAGGCGCAGGTGCGGGGTCGCAAGCCGGTGGCGGGTGAGCCGGCGGTTCTCACGAGACACGCGCTTCACGCCGCGATCCTCGAATTCGACCACCCGGGTACAGGCGAGCGTCGCCGCTTTGCCTCGCCCCTACCCGCGGACCTCGCTCTCCTCTGGAGCTGGTCCGAAGTCTGCGAGTCATTCCCCACCAAATAGCTCGCCTATTTTCGGAACTCCGCTCAATGCCAGCGACGAGATGGCCGATTCATCGGGGGAATCGAGGGAGTGCCGACGATGGACAAACAGACTTGTAGCCGCTGTTTCTACCAAGAGGTCATTCCGACCCATCAATACGTCAAGTTCGATGAAGAGGTCCAGTACCTCTGTCGCGACTGCTGGGAGGCATTTCGCCGCTGGTTCCATTGGGGAACTTCGGAATCTCGAGACGAACAACTCGAACTCTTCTAGAACGATGAGAGGGTTGAACGTGCGGCGATTTTGTCTCTCTCTACCCCAGCTCTCGGGTGCGCTACTCTTCGCGCTACTGGCGACTGCTCAGGGCCAGGGTCCGGATGACGACCTGGTCTACCTCCGAACTCGCGAGGTCCAAGTTTCCTTTGAAACGACGCGTACTGGAGCCGCTCCCGTCAGCGAGCATGTCCTCTTCTACACCACCGACGGCGGCCAGAGCTGGATTCGGGACCGCGTTCATGCAACCAGCCCGATCCCCTTCCTAGCCAATCAAGACGGTCGATTCGGCTTTCTCGTCGTCTCGACCGACCGCGCCCAAGCGAGTGGGCTCGTCCCGCAGCCCGGAACCCCGCCCGAATTCGAAGTCGTCATCGATACGACCGCCCCCGTGCTCGAAGTCCTCAAACCGGCTCCCGAAGCGGTGATTTACGCGGGCGAACCCGTCAACTTCGAATGGCGGACCTTCGACGACAACCTCGATTCGCAACCCGCGACCCTCGAGTGGCGACGAGCCCCCGAGCTCCCCTGGGAACCCCTCCTGCGCCGGACTCTCTACCCCGGAACTTCCGAGGCGCAGTGGTGGCCCGAGATCGTTGACGGCGAAATCGAGTTTCGGATCCGAGTCCGCGACCGCGCGGGTAACTTATCCGAATGGCGCTCACCCGAGTTGGTCCGAGTCGTCCCCTTCAACGGTTTCCGCGGCTCGCGAACCGTCGCCGCCGACCCCTTCACCTCCTTTCGAGAGTTTCCAATTCACTACCGCGTCACGAGTCTGAGCCCGGTGCGACTCAAGACTGTCGAGCTCTGGTGGCGTTACGAAACCGGTCCCTGGCGAGTCGTCAACGATCCTGATCGCAGCTCGCCCTTTCAATTTCGCAGTGACCGTGACGGCAACTACTTCTTCTTTCTGCGCGGGGGCTCGTTCAACGTCGTAGCC
>CAYZYD010000479.1:0-3703 GCA_964482505.1 uncultured Planctomycetia bacterium
TCAGAACTCGGTCTGAGTGTTCCTCGATTTACCCTCCAGTGGTGGGGGACGTGATCGGGAACCGAGACTGCTGTGGTTGAGAAGTGGAGCTTGAGGTGCCTGACGAGTCGTCTGGTGATTTGGATGCCGGTCGTCGAGCTCAAAGCGACGGCGGTCAGCGACCTGAAGCCTCAAGCCCCGACGACGCAACTTCTGAAAATGAGAGTGCTCCACTGCGGGCGAGGCGTTACCAGGCCCCCGAGCTTCCCTCTCTCGATGAGCTCGAAGAACGCGTCCGGGCGATCGGACCGTGTCCTGGGGTCAAAGATAGCCGCGAGGTGCGACCAAGCGGCAGGAGTGAGGCAACTCCGCGAGTGAATGAGTCAAACGCGGATGAGCGACCCGACGGAAGCGATTCGAAGCGAGAAGAAAAGAGCAACTCAGAGTCCGACTCGGTTTGGGACCGCGGCAATGACTCACCCTTTTCGGCCTACGTCCGTTACTCGGCCGTCGGCTTCCAATTCGCGGCCACTCTCATCGTCTTTGTACTCGGTGGATTTTGGCTCGACCGAACGCTCGACACCTTGCCGTGGTTGACCCTGGTGGGAACTCTGCTCGGGCTCGGCGGCGGATTGACCTGGCTCGTTCGCTCGGTTCGCTGACCGAGGCGCGGAAATGAAGCATGAAAGCCACTTGGCGCTTTGCCGTTATCTCAGTTTCGCTACTCCTTCCCCTAGGAGTTGTGACGGCCGTCCTCGCTCGCTCTTGGTGGGGTCAGTCAGCCTACGCGATTGCGGCTTGGGCGACCTTTTGGTCGATCGTGCTCTCGGTGCTCGGTTACCACAGTCTGCGGGCCGCGCTCCAGGAGACGACGGTGGCTCGCCTCTCCCAGAAGCTTTTTGGTGGCATCCTGGTTCGACTCGTCGTGCTCGGGCTCGCCCACGCCGGGGCCTACTGGTCGCTCGGAGTCACTTGGACTACTCGTGCCCTGGTCGGGACGATGATCCTCTACGCGATCGGACTCTTTCTCGAGGTTTCAACTTTGAACCGTGAGCTCCGGCTAACTGCCGCCTCGGCTCAAAGTGGTCCAACGATCCCTGACTCGTCGACGAGCGACGAGACGACGAGCAATGATAAGGCTTGATAGTGATACTTCTCAGCAGTGAAACTGGAAGCATCGGTGGGGCGATTCAGAGTTACTTGGATCACCATATCATCAACTACTATCCCTCGAATATCTTCGGCTTCCTCACCGTTCACTCGTGGCTGCTTCTCATCACCGCTGCCCTCTTGATCTTTGGAATCCCCGCGGTCGTCAACCGAATTGTGGCGGACGGCACCGGGGGACGGCTCGGAGGATTCTTCGAAGTCATTTTTCTCTTTATTCGAGACGAAGTGGTCTACCCGTTTCTCGGCCAAGAGGACGGAAACAAGTATCTCCCCATTATTTGGACCTTCTTCTTTTTCATACTCACTTGTAACTTGCTCGGTCTCGTTCCCAAGAGCTATACCTCGACGGGTAACTTCTGGGTGACCGGTACCCTCGCCGCCATCGCTTTCGTTTTCTACCACATGGCTGGCATCAAGCGTCACGGCTTTGGCCACTACGTCAAGGCGAACCTACTCGTGGGACCGTCGTTTCTCTGGCCGCTTATGATCGTCATCGAGCTGATGGGGCACGTCATTCGGCCCTGCGCACTCGCGCTTCGACTCTGTGCGAACATGGTAGCGGGACACGTGATGCTCGCCGTGATTTCGCTCTTCACGGTACTCTCGTGGATCGCGTTGGTCCCCGCCTCGATGGGAGCCTTTGCGCTCTCGTTTCTCGAACTTCTCGTCGCCTTCATCCAGGCATTCATCTTTACGTTTTTGACAACCGTCTTTCTCTCGATGGCTCTCCACCCAGACCATTAAAGAGATTCTGAACCCACTTGCGGTTTTCGGAGGAGCCGAAAACCGAGAGGAGTTTCTCCATGGAATTTGTCATGGCATTCGCCACTTTCCTCCAATCTGAGGCTCAGCCTTTGATCCCCGGTATGGCCGTCCTCGTGGCGGGTATCGGTGCGGGCCTCGCTGCGATCGGTGCCGGTATGGGAATTGGTCGACTGGCCGCATCAGCTTGCGAGAGCATCGCGCGGCAACCCGAGGCTTCGGGTGATATCCGCGGAGCCATGATCTTGACCGCAGCCTTCATCGAAGGGGTCGCGCTGTTTGGCGTAGTGACCTGTCTTCTCATCGCACTCTTGAAATAGCGAAGTCCCATGACAAAGAAGCTCACGGCGCGGCTGCGGCTTCGAGCGATTGGACGGTGGAGCACGGCCGCGATTCTGGTCGCTTTAACCCCGACCACGGCGTTGGCCGCCGACTCTCAGATCTTTAACTTCGAGCCGGTCATCACCACGATCGTAGTCTTTCTCGCGGTCCTCTACGTGTTGCGCAGCAAGGCCTGGGGTCCTCTGATCCAGGCCCTCGACGATCGCGAGCGCAAGATTCGCGAGTCGCTCGAAGCGGCGGAGCGCGCTACGGCTGAAAGTGAACGCGTCGCCAAAGAACACGAGCGCATTTTGTCCGAGGCTCGTAAAGAGGCGACGGCGATCGTGGAGGAAGGCAAGCGCGACGCGGAGGCGGTTCGTTCTCGAATCGTCTCTGAGGCGCAGAGCGAGTCGGAGACAATCAAGGACCGAGCCATCGCCGATATCCAGCGAGCGAAAGATAATGCCGTACATGACATTCACATGCGTGCAGTCGATCTCTCGATTCAGATTTCGGAGAAGCTGGTTCAAAAATCGCTGAGTGCTGAGGAGCACAAAGGTCTCATCGACGAGGCCATTCAGAGCTACGAAACACTGAGCTAGGACGAGTGGAGGAAGTCGGTCGTGCAGGTCAAGCACCCCGCGGTAAACATCTACGCACGAGCACTTCTCGAGGTCGCCAAAGACGCGGACGCCGTAGAAGCGATCGGAGAGGAACTCGTCATTCTGCGCGACGAGGTCTTAAGCATTCCCGACGCCCGCGTCTTCTTTGAGAGTCCGAAGATCAATCGCGCCGACAAGCGCGACGTACTCAAGAAGACCCTCAAGGGCAAAATCTCGGATACGGTGCTCAATTTCCTCCAGGTGCTCATCGACCGAGGTCGCCAGTTCCAGTTCGACCAGATCGTTGAGGAGTATCTCGACCTCGTCCAAGAGTACTCGGGCAAGATCCACGTCGAGATCGGATCCGCGGTCCCGCTCGACGCGAGCTCCAAAGAGCGGCTCGTCAAACTGCTATCTGAGAAGCTGAATAAGCAAGTGACCTCCAAGGAACGGGTCGACGAAACCCTCCTCGGAGGGCTAACGATTCGGGTCGGAGATACTGTCGTCGACGGTTCACTTCGCTCCCGCCTTGAAGAAATCCGAGAGCAGATCGCCTCTCAACGTCTAGGAAGTGACTTGATCGATGAGAATTAACGCTGACGAAATTACGTCGGTTCTCAAGAAAGAGATCGAACACTACGAGTCCGCGCTATCCGTCGAAGAAGTCGGAACGATCCTCGAGGTCGGAGACGGAATCGCTCGGGTCTACGGCATCTCAAACTGCATGGCGGGAGAGATGCTCGAGTTCCCCAATGGCTCCCGCGGTCACGCCCACAACCTCGAAGAGAACTCCATCGGAGTGGCGATCCACGGGGAATATCTCGATCTTAAAGAGGGCAATACCGTCAAGCGAACCGTGACCGTGGTTG
>CAYZYD010000480.1:0-3688 GCA_964482505.1 uncultured Planctomycetia bacterium
CAGCCCCCGCCCCGGATTTCACACGAAGTACGCTTGCTTCACCACGAAGTTCGGTTCAACCGACTATCGCTTCGAGAAGAACGGCGCCCCGGTCGAGGTGCCCGACGGCACCGCGCACTTTCTCGAGCATAAGCTCTTCGAGGAGCCCGACGGAACCAACGCTTTCGATCACTTCTCCGCGATCGGGGCGTCCGCGAACGCCTACACGAGTTACGAAACCACCAACTATCTCTTCAGCTGCTCGAGTGGCTTCTACGATTCGCTCAAGATTCTGCTCAATTTCGTGACCACGCCGCACTTCACCGCTGAGAATGTCCAGAAGGAGAAGGGGATTATCGGTGAAGAGATCAGCATGTACGACGACAGCCCGGGCTGGAAGGTCTACCGCAACCTCGTCGAGCTGCTCTTCGCCGAACATCCCATCCGCCGGAGTATCCTCGGGACGCAGGCGACGATCGACCGGATCACCACCGAGACTCTCTACGACTGCTATCGCGCCTTCTATCGGCCTGACAACATGTCGCTCTTTGCCATCGGTGATCTCGACTTCGATGAGCTCACCGAATTTTGCCAGTCCCAGCTCGCCGCTTGGCCGCGACCTGAAGCGGAGATTCAGAGGCCGATCGAATCTGACAACGCGCTCGGTCGGGAGTCGCGCCGGAATGAGCAGATGGTCGTGGCGCGGCCGCGGGTCTTGATCGGATTTCGCGATCCCGAGCGAGTGGCCGGGGCGGATATTCTGCGGCGGGAACAGATCGCTGAGATTCTGCTCGAGCTCGCCTTTGGCAAGAGCTCGTCTTTCTACGAAAATTGCTATGAAGCGGACCTCGTCGACGACGGATTTGGCGTCTCCTACGCGGGGCTCCCCGACGCGGGGTTTTCGGCGCTCGGCGGCGAAACGCGCGATCCGGATGCCCTGATCGAGCGGACCCGCGAGGCGCTGGTTCGAATCCGGGCCGAGGGGTTTTTGGCCGATGACTTTGAGCGTCAGAAGAAGGCCGCGATCGGGGCCCTCTGCCAGCAATTCAATTCGCTTGAGTTCATCGCAAACAACTTCTGCACCTATCGATTCCTCGGCGTCAACCTCTTCGACATCATCGAAATACTCGACTCTTTGACGCTCAACGATTTGAACCAGCGACTCGAACGTCAACTCGATCCCGACGAACTCGTCGTTTCGTGCGTCTACCCTCGAGAGGACCGTCCGTGAAGCTGCATTGGAAGATCCTCATCTGGCTCGCGGCCGGCGTGCTCGTCGGCATCTTGTTTCAGCAATTCTTGGCGGCGCCGGCCTGGATCGGGGCTGACGTTGCGAAAGACGCTCCGCGGATCGAGAACTTTGTCCCGGGCGGACCCATCGACCGGACCAATACCAGCAAGACCGACAGCCCTTCGTTTGCCCCTGGAGACCGAATTACCGAGGTCGTCCGCAATCGGGGACAGCAGAATGAACAGATCTACACGATCACGGATCGAGAGAGTCTGCTTTCCTGCCTCGAGGAGCTCGAGCATGGCACCGTGGCCTGGTTTCGGGTCGAGCGCGACGGTCGTTTGCGCTCGGTGACACTCGGAATCGAGCCGGGTTCACAACGCGATGTCTGGCTCGAGCCCTTCCGGTTCTTTGCGGAGCTCTTTATTCAGCTTCTCAAGATGCTGATTATCCCGCTTGTCCTGACCTCGATCATTACCGGAGTTGCCGGACTCGGAGGGGGACGAGATTTCGGCCGTCTCGGCACCAAGACATTTCTCTATTACGTCGCCACTTCTTTCCTCGCGGCGGCGGTCGGACTCATACTCGTCAACTTGATCCGACCTGGCGAGGGCGCCGCCCTCGGGCTCGAGGCGAGCATGGAGCTCGCAAAAAAAGAGGAGAGTCTCTGGGGGATCTTTAAGCGGATGATCCCCGAGAACATCTTTGGAGCGCTCTCTTCAAACGGGGAGATGCTCAAGGTGATCTTCTTTGCGCTCCTCTTTGGCTACTTCATCACGCGCGTCCCGAAGGACGAGCAGGAGTTACTCAAGAAGTTCTTCTCGGCCGCCTTTAACGTGATGATGCAGCTCGCCGATTTTGCTCTGAAGCTTGTGCCTTACGGGGTCTTTTGCCTCGTCGTCAAGGTGGTGGGCGAGACCGGGCTCGCCGTCTTTAAACCACTCTTCTGGTATATGCTGACGGTCTTCCTCGGCCTGCTTATCCACTCGGCCGGAACCTTACCGCTGATCCTCAAATTCGTGGGTGGGGTGAGTCCCAAGCGCTGGTTCAAAGCGATGAGCCCCGCTCTGCTCACCGCGTTTTCCACTTCGTCCTCGGCCATGACGCTGCCGGTTACTCTGGAGTCGGTTGAAAAGCGCGGGGGAGTCTCCAACAAGACGTCGAGCTTCGTCCTGCCGCTTGGCGCGACCATCAATATGGACGGGACCGCGATTTACGAGTGCGTCGGCGTAATCTTCTTAGCCCAGTACTACTACGCCGAGGCCGGCAAAACGCTGACACTCGCCCTTCAATTGAAGGTCGTTCTGCTCGCCATGCTCGCTTCGATCGGGGCCGCGGGCATCCCCTCGGCGGGACTCGTGATGATGCTCACCATCCTCAGCGCTCTCAAGCTTCCGCTCGAAGGCGCGGCTCTGATCCTCGCCGTCGACCGACCGCTCGACATGTGCCGCACCATGACCAATATCTGGAGCGACTCCTGCGGGACGGCCGTCATCGCGCAATCGGACGGGGAGCCCCTCTTTCAAAGCGAGCCACCTCCCGAGCTCGCAACGAGCGAGGCGACCACGGAGCCGGGCTCCGCTCGAGCTGCCGATTCGGGCTGACGGGCGGCCAAAATTGTCCAGCAGCTCGCGGAGGCTTTGGTAAAATCCGCCGCTCAGTTCCGAAACCAACTTTACCGATTCGACTTTAAGTGGAGTTCCGATGGCATCCCTACCGGCCAGTCAGATCAAGCGAGGCCAGGTTATCAACTACGAGGGCGATCTCTGGATCGTCGTCGAAATGCAGCACGTAAAGCTCGCCAAGGGCGGCGGTGCGATGCAGATGAAGCTCAAGAATCTCAAGCGTGGCGATCACATCAACAACCGCTTCCGCTCCTCAGAGAAGCTCGAAACCGCCTTCCTCGATAAGAAGTCGGCCGAGTATCTCTATCCCGAAAACGATGCGTTTGTCTTCATGGACACCGAGAACTACGAACAGTTCAGCCTCAATGCCGACATGGTCGGAGAGGCTATGAAGTTTGTTCGTCACAATAGCAAGATCCAGGTGACTTTCCACGAAGGGCTTCCCGTGGCAGTCGACCTCCCCCCGGCCGTCGAGTTGACCGTGACCGAAACCGAGCCCGGTTTTAAGGGAGATACCGTATCCAATACCTACAAGCCGGCGACACTCGAGACGGGACTCGAGCTCAAAGTCCCCAACCACATCAGCGAGAACGACGTCGTAAAGGTCTCGACCGATACGGGTGAGTTTCTCGAACGAGTCAATAACTAGTGTCCTGTTCGGAAAGTTCGAGTGAGAACTCGGCGAGCCATTCGGCCTTCCTGGCTAGGCGCCGCGACGCAAGTCGGATTGGTAACTCCTTCGAGGAGCGGCAACAACGCCAGGGAGGTCGAGGGCCGGCGATTCTTGCTCGAACTTTTCGAACAGGACACTAGCAGCCCGTTGAAAAACTCATTCCGCGCGGGAGGCCGAGCT
>CAYZYD010000481.1:0-3685 GCA_964482505.1 uncultured Planctomycetia bacterium
ATACCTCATGTCGCGGCAATACATTCCAATGATGGGCCTGGGCTTTCACAAGGCCCGTTCCCCTAGCAGCCCACCCGAAAATCGACTCGGCCACGAAGTCGACCTTCCTTCGCTCCGCAACCGCCGCGAAACGCGGGCGAATTGCCAATTCGCCTCCGTTTCGGAACAGGCACGGAGCTCGAAATCTTGCTCTAAGGGCCACTCTCAGGTTCCATCGGGAAGACGGGTCAGTGACTCTCGGGTATTTGAGTCCGATGTGGCGCGCGCGTCACGAGTGCCAAAAGGCGCGCTCGTCGTAGCTCGTGCAGTCCGGTTCGGATCTCGGACTTTATTGACCCCTACGCTCTCCGTCGAGGCGAGAACTATTCAGACCTTCTCCTCATTTTGCTGTTGTTGCCGCTAACTATTACCAATTGGCAACTTAAGCTCGCGGCTTTTCCAGCGAGCTCTGCGCTCTCCCACTTCAAATGACAATCTAGCATTCGCTCCTCGGTTGACTCGCAGGTCGGCGGACGACTTTGGGTCCCCATCAGTGCGCCTCCAGGTCGCCCGACTCCTCAGGTCTCCTCAGGGCTCCTGTAGAACTGGGCCCTGTTCCTGCAACGGGGGAGTGTGGACTGTGAGGAAACAAGTATGCTTCGCTCGACTCCGGCCTCCCAAGGCCCAGCGAAACCAGGGACGATGGAGAATCCGCTTGAGAATCCCACCGGGACTCAATCGAGGCCCGCTCGCGATGGCTCCCAGCGCTCGGATTCCGTCACGATACTCTACGAAAACGACGCCTGGAACGCGCCACTCGTGGCAGCCCTAGAGACCTACGGTATTTCGGTCGACCTTCGAACGACCGAATGCGACCAATTTGCGCTTCACTCTGAGTCTCAATGCGAACTCTTCTTTAACCGAGTAAGCCCCTCCTCCAAGTTGAGGGGTAACCCCCACGCGATTTCATATACGCTTGAACTTCTCAAGTGGTTCGAGGCCCAAGGGCACCGAGTTCTCAACGGATCGCGAGCGTTTCAACTCGAGGTGAGTAAAGTCGAACAGTGCCTGCTATTTAAACGACTCCGGCTCCCCTATCCCAAAACGCTCGCCTTCAGCAGCGTTTCCTCTCTTGTTTCGCGCGCGGCTGAATTGACCTACCCACTCATTCTCAAGCCCAATACCGGCGGGAGCGGGATGGATATCAAGCGGGCCGATAGTCCCGACGAGCTTCGCTTCAAACTCGGGGATCTTCACCCCTCGTCGGACGGGGTATGGCTTGTCCAACCCCTCTTCGAGCACACCGCGGTCAACCGACTCGAGTTTATCGGGAGCAAGCTCGTCGCGGCTTACCGGGTGGTCGCCGAGAACACATTTAACCTTTGCCCGGCGACGGGCTGCCCCCGCCACCCCGTCGACCCTGACGGTGCCATCCGGGTCGAGTTTCAACCGTGGACGCATGTAGATAGTACGGTCCTGCACCAGGCTCAAAAGGTTGTACGCGAGGCGAAACTCGACGTCGGCGGGGTCGAGCTTCTCGAGACCCCACTCGGTCCGCTCTTTTTGGACATCAACGCCACCTCTGTCTACCGACCTGAGACCGAGTTGACCTTTGGTCAGGATCCCTGGAAAGTCCTCAGCCGCTTTGTCGAGACCGAGCTCAATGAGATTCGCCTGCGAAAGGGTTAACGATGGAGACGAGAGATTTCATCATCGTCGGAGGCGGAATAATGGGCTTGAGCGTCGCCTACTTTCTCGCCGACCGCGGAAGTAAGAAAGTCACCGTGATCGAACGCGGCTTCCCGGGCCAGGGTTCGAGTGGCAAATCGGGAGCAATCCTCCGGCAACACTATTCACACCCAACTACGATCGCGATGGCTCGTAGCAGCCTCCACTACTTCCGCGAGTTCGAAGAGCGATTTGGTTATGACATCGGCTACGTCAATCCCGGTCTGCTCATCGTCGGCAGCGCTGAAGATCGCGCGAGTCTTGAGACAAACATCAAGATCCAAGTCGAACAGGGAGTTCGAGCGAGTCTTCTGGAGGCGAAAGAGCTTCGAGAACTCCAGCCGCGAGCCCAGTTTTCAGAGGGCGAAGTGGGTGCTTGGGAGCCCGAAGCGAGCTATGTGCACCCCACGAAAACCATTCAGAGTTGGGTGCAGCTCGCACGTCGCCGGGGCGTTGAAATCGTCACCGAGGAACCCGTCACCCAACTCCTCGAACGCGATGGGCATATCTACGGGGTGCAGAGTGCCAAACGGGAGATCCATGCCGCTCAAGTAGTTCTCGCTACCGGCCCGTGGAGCCGCTCGCTTCTCAGACGAGCCGGAGTCGACCTACCATTGATCCCGGTCCGACCGGAGCAGGCCTACTTTGGCGCCGAAGGTGACCGCGAGCGGGCGACGATCGTTTGTGATCTCACCACGGGTCTCTACTGGAAGCCCGAACCGGCCGGCTGGACGCGAGCCGGTAACATGAGTTTCGACCAAGATCCTGAAGTCGACCCGGACAGTTATGACGAGGGAGTCTCTCACGAGTTCTTGAATCGCTGTCGAGAAAGACTAGGATCGCGCTACCCTGAGTTCAAGCGTGGAGTTTCTTGGGGTGGTTGCGGTGCACTCTACACGGTGACCCCCGACGCTTACCCTCTCATCGGGCCGATTCCAGGCTGGGAGGGCTTGACCTTAGTGTCAGGATTCAGCGGACACGGCTTTAAACTCGCTCCTTCGATCGGAGCCGGAATCGCCCACCAGTTCTTTGGCGGTGATTCTCTGAGTTTTGAGCCCTCCCTTTTCGGAGTCGATCGGTTCTCCACGTCTGGCCAATCCGTTTCGACTCGACACCGATACCAAATTCTCGGCTGAGGAGTTTCGATGGAGAGTGTCACCCAACGCAGTGGGGACAATCTGTATTCCGTTTCGCTCAAGGTCCAATTCGGTGACTACTCTCTCGATCTCGACGTCCCCGAGGGAGTTTGGAACCCAACGCCGCACGGCATATTGCTCGGGGAGATTCTCGCCAAAACTTCGTTTGAGGATGAAGACGTTCTCGAATTGGGGACGGGTTGTGGCCTTCACGCGATCGTTATCGCAAAGCAAGGGGCCAAGACCCTCGCCCTCACCGAGATCGAATCTTCGATTCTCTACAACGCGCGACATAATCTCGAAAAGCACGAGGTGAACATCGAAACCCAATACTGGGTTCGCGATTGGGTCAACGTCGATGAGGGTCAATTCGACACCGTTGTCACCAACCCACCCTTCGCCAAGAGCGGAAAGCGATATCGACGTTACTTCATCGATACCTATATACTCGAAGCTCACAAACTGCTGCGACGCGGGGGTCGCATGATCTTCGTGCAGTCGAGTATGGCTGATATCCCCAAGAGCATTCGGCTGATGGAGGCAAGCGGTATGGAGGTCCAAATCCTGGCCGAGCGCGAAGGGCCCTTTCGAAACTACTATTTTGAAGACCACAACTTTATGAAAGAGATCGCCTGCCTACCGAATAGCTACACAGTTCGGGAGGGAACTCACTACGAACGCCTCATGGTCTTCGAGGCGCGGCTCCGATCTTAAGGCTCGCACCGGAGCCGCAGCCCGCCCGCAAAGTCATTCCGTCTGAGACCGGCGATATCTGGGCGCGTGAAAATCGCTAGTGTCCTGTTCGGAAAGTTCGAGTGAGAACTCGGCGAGCCATTCGGCCT
>CAYZYD010000482.1:0-3666 GCA_964482505.1 uncultured Planctomycetia bacterium
AAGAGGTCGCCTGAGGTTGTTATCGGTTGTGCTGACGCCGCGGGCGGACGCATAACGACTAAGTAGCAGCGGGCTCATGAATAATGCGGGCTCAGTCCGCCCGCCAAGTCTTTTGATTTGAAGCCGATGAGAAGTAAGCGGGCGTCTAACGCCGGCGCTTGTCCTATTGGTGATTCGGCAAAGGTGGCGGTGCCGGCATGACTCTTTGGACGAGCGGCCAAGGGACCGGCTCGAGCTTGAGTGCGGGAGAAACGCTGATATTACGTTCGCCGCATCGGTGGATTTGGGTCTCCAATCGCCCGCAGTAAACGGGCGAAGCGGCCCGGGGGTTTGATCTCGGGAGCACGCTCTTCGGCGGGCTTGTCGCCGATCTCCACTCGAATTCGGGAGAGGATCTCGTCCGGGGGAATCTTTTCCGCTTCGGCGTGATAGTTAAGGATCACGCGGTGACGCAAGGCGGAGAGCGCGACCAGTTCGTAGTCCGCCTCGTTTACTTGACTGCGACCTGCGAGAAGAGCGGCGCCTCGGGCCGAGGTCAGGATAGCCTGGACTGCGCGCGGCCCGGCCCCCCAGGAGAGCAAGTCGTGGGCGGTCTCGCTCAAGGCGACGGACGATCCACTTTCGGGAGCGGCTTCCGATTCTTTCGGACGACGCGTCGCTCGCACCAGCCGGACGGCGCGCTGGATAATTGCCGGCGGAATTTCAATTCGAGGGGGAAAGCTCAGGAGCTCGGCGATTTCTGCGCGAGTGAGCACGGGATCGAGATCGACGAGCTCAGACGAGGTCGTGGTGGCGAGGATCTCGAATTCGGTGTCCGAGTCGGGGTAGTCCACGTCGATCTGGAACATGAATCGATCGAGTTGGGTAACGGGGAGGGGATAGGTTCCCTCTTGCTCGATCGGATTCTGAGTGGCGAGGACGAAGAAGGGCCGCTCGACGGGATTCGTCTGCCCCCCCGCGGTCACCTGAAATTCCTCCATCGCCTCGAGCAGCGCGGCTTGCGTTTTGGGAGGAGTTCGGTTGAATTCGTCTGCGAGCAGCAGGTTCGTGAAAATCGGGCCCTAGCGGAACTGAAAGCTGCGATCCCCGGTCGTCTCGTTCTTAACGATGATACTCGTGCCGGTGATATCGGAGGGCATGAGGTCGGGAGTGAACTGAATCCGCGCAAAATCGAGACTCAGTAGATCCGCGATCGATCGGATCATCAGCGTCTTTGCGAGTCCAGGGACACCGACGAGCAGGACGTGTCCCCCCGAAAAGAAGGCGATCAGGAGCTCGCGGATGACCCGTTCCTGTCCGACAATCCGGTCGGCCAGCCGCTCCTCGAGGGCACGTATCCGTGTCGGGAGCTCGGCGAGCCGCGTCTTTTCCTCGGGCGTGAGCGGGGTGTGCGGAGCCTTTGGAACCGCCTTGAGATACGCCTCTTCCGATTCCGAAGATTGGTCAGCACCGACCATCTCTGAGTTCCGTTTCTGGTTAAGATTTGCTTACGCGCGTTGCCTCAGAGCTTAGCGAGCGCGCGGCGCAAACGATAGTCCGAGTTCTCGACGTCGGCCGGGCTGAGCCGAGACTTGAGATCGGTCCTTTGAATTGGCGCTGCGATCCGTAAGGTGGCAAAGTGTGGGATCAGCCGAGTGGGGGCCAGAGTGGGGCCGAAGAATCTCGGGGCGAAGGAGTCAGGATTGCAAAATCAGGAGGTGACACCCGATGCCCGTCGCCGCGCTCGATCCGGTTGGGGTCGGGCCCTGCAACTCGCGGCGCTTGTCGTCTTAGCCTCAACCGGCACGCAGCACGCGGCCCAGGTTCCTCAGAAGGGGCTGATCCCCCAACTCGATCACCGCGCGGTTGACTTGCTTCAGCGGTTCCAAGTCGACGCACTCCGCGAGCGTCACTCAAACTGGGACGACGTCGATTTTGGTCCTCTGCAAGAGGAGCTCGACCGCTACCGTCCCCTCGCCGGCAACCGCGAGTCGACCGTCCGCTTTCCGCTCGTTCCGGCGCCCTCGATTCAGCACGACTCCAACCAGACGGTCTACTGGACCAAGCTGCGAGCACTGCTCAAACTTTTCTCGACCTGGCCTCTGGAGTTGCAGAGCGTCTACCAGAAGCGCTACGAAGTGAAAGCGCAGAGCTCCTTCCGGCGTGCTCTCAAGACGCGGTCTATCGAAGGGTTGCTCGAGTGCTACGCGCGTTACCCGCTCACCCAAGCCGGTATTCGAGCCGGGCTCACGGCGAGAACACTGCTCGTGGAGGGCGGAGAGTTTGGGCTGGCGCGGCGACTCGAGAGCTCGATCGCGTCGCTATCCCCCGACTTCACACCGAGCCGGTTCGCTGGAGGACCAACGCTTGAGAGTTCCCAATCACCGGCCCCGCGTATCCCCCGCGGCCTTCTGCGTGAGCGTTGGGTTCGAAAACCAATTGCCCAGCGCAAACGTCACGGGCGAGACGGCCTAGCCCCCTACAAGACCCGACCGGTCGTGCCGACCGAGTTCGAGGCATTCGTATCCACCGCGATCGGACTCTCCTGTTACGAGCTCGAGCTCCGCGAGGAGGCTTTACCGACGCTCGCCGACAGCGCCGAATACAGCGAGGTGAGCCCGAATCTCACCAAGGCGCCGCTGGCAACGGGCTCGATCGTGCTCGATACTTTCGTCACTTACGCTAGCCCGGCCGCAGGCAGCGGGCGCGGGCCCAATGTCCAAGTGGTCAGTCTTCCGCGCCGTTCGATCTACGCGTTTAAGCGGAACGCTGCCGATTCCTCACTCGAGCTGCTCTGGCGGACCGATCAAGCTGAATCCCAGATCTTACGCGAGCTCTCCTTCAACGGATTTCTCACCTCGACCCACGATACGATCTATGCGGTGGGTTGGAGCTACTCGGGATCAGCCTCTTCGTTTTTGGTCGCACTCGATCTCGAGAGCGGCAAGTTGCGTTGGGTGACTCTCATCGCCGGGGAGCAGGTCGATTTGACCCGTTTTGGTTATCCGGCTTGCGAGCCGTTTATCGGTGACCTCACCCTCCACGAGGGTTCGCTCTACGTCGTGACCCACTACGGGACCGTGGCTCGGGTTGTCGCCCAGACCGGCGAGATCATCTGGCTGACCAAATACGGTCCACGCCGACCGCCCCTTTCGATGTCGGCGCGCAGACGGCAGCGTTATCCTTTCAATCCCCACTTCTATTGGTCGAGGAAAGCGCCGCTTGTATACCGGGATCGGGTCTTGGTTTCACCTCAAGACAGCGATCGACTCTTTTCATTTTCGAGGGAGACGGGAGAAGTTGTCGACATTTGGCCGGTTCCCGAACGCCGCCTCAACCATCTCGTCGGTCTTCACAAGGGTGACTTGATCGTCGTGTCGGGAGCCGAAGTGGTCGGCGTCGATCCCAAGGATCTCAAGGTCGAGCGCTTCCGCTATCGACTCAAAGAGTCACCGCTCTTCGGGATACCACAACTCTTCGACGGAGGCGTCCTCTTCTGCTCACGAGAGCAGCTCAGAGCTCTCTACCTTCCGAGCCGCGTGCACCAATTCGAGCTTGACCTGACTCCGCAGGGATTTATTCAGCCACCCCTCGGAGCGGAGATCCTCGTGTCGAGCCGAGGGATCGCGGTTTCGACCGTCGACCAGTTTTACTTTTTCTACTCGCGCGAAGAGTAGAGCGTATGTT
>CAYZYD010000483.1:0-3664 GCA_964482505.1 uncultured Planctomycetia bacterium
AAGACTTCGCGGCCGTGATCTCGCGAGAACCCAACCTCACCGACGCGGTGCGAAAGCGGGTGAATTCTGCGGCGTTTGGATTGCGAAAGCGCGTCGATTCGATCACCGAAGCGTGCGCTCTGCTCGGGCTCCGCGATCTCCTCGCGACTTGTCTCAAGACTCCACTCGACTGCGACCCCGAGACCCACCCCGCTCGATTGATCGACTGCTGGAGCCATGCGATCGAAACTGGATTCATGGCCTACGCTCTGGGGAGGCGGCTCGGTCTCGGGAATCAGGAACACGTTGGAACCGCTGGGGTCTGCCATCTGCTCGCGGTCGCCGCTTGGATCGATAGCCGTCGGCCAGAGTACCAACCGGTTCTCAACGCCTATCCCCTGCGCGCATGCGACCTCGTCACCCTCGAGCAACGCTTTCTCGATCAAGACCACGGAGAGCTCGGCAGCGAGATCGTCATCGAGCTCGGTCTGGGCGAGCCGGTTGCCAATTTGGTGTACCAGGTCTCTGAACTCGGTCGACTTCCCGAACAGAGTGCCGAGGCGTGGTGCGTCGCCGTTTCTTCGGCTGCGGTTCAGCGAAAGCGAGGTCGCTTCTTTCGACTCCGGGAACCGAGGGAGATGCTCAAGATGCTTGCGCGACGCCGCCCCGATCTCTGGCGCGAAGCGAGCATTGCGATCCCGCGCGCCTTCGCCGAGTACACGGCTTACGAAGAGGTCTTCAACTCCTGAGTTTAACTCCTGAGCTCAATTACCCGTTTCAATTCCCGAGCTGAGGAGGGTATCCGGCCTTTCGGATCTCCAGGCGAGCCCGTACTATCGCCGCTTGTTGTCTTTTCGAGCAAGCGAAGGAGATCTTCCGTGGTGGACCTACTCTACTCCCTCGACCCTTCGACGGGTGAAACCGTCGGTTCGGTCAATCTGACCGAGCCCACCGAGGTCCCGGCGATCGTGTCCCGGGCTCGCGTGGCCTATAAAACCTGGCGTCGACTCTCATTTTCCGAACGCGCCCAGGCGATCGCCCCGGCCGGTCAAAAGTTGCTCGAACGCGCCGACGAACTCGGGGCGCTCCTGACTAAAGAGATGGGAAAGCCGATCCGCGAGGCGGTCGGTGAGGTGAAGAGTTGCGGGGCGTCGTTTGAAAAAAAGATCGAAGAGATCGGATCCGCGCTCGAGCCGGAGGTGATCGAGGACGGCTCGACTCGATCGACGATTTACTTCGATCCGCTCGGAGTCTGTGCGGCGATCACCCCGTGGAATTTCCCGCTGGCGATGCCGCATTGGCTCGTGCTTCCCGCCCTGCTTGCGGGCAACAGTGTCATTATGAAGCCTTCGGAAGAGACGCCACTCATCGGTAAGGCTTACGCTGACATCCTCATCGAGTCTCTCCCCGATCAGGTACTCCAGGTGGTGCACGGAAACGAAGTGGTGGGCAAGGCCCTGGTCGAGGCGGACATCGATTTGATCGCTTTCACGGGATCGCGCGAAGCGGGTAAGCACATCCTCGCTTCGGCTTCGGCTGGGCTTAAGCGAGTGATCCTCGAACTCGGTGGCAAAGATCCCTTGATTGTGCTCAAGGATGCCGACCTCGAGAAGGCGGCTCGATTCGCCGTCTCAAATAGTTTTCGTAACGCGGGTCAAGTCTGTGTTTCGACCGAGCGCATCTTCGTCGACGCTTCGATCGCGAGTGATTTCGAACTGAAGATGGTCGAGTACGCCGAAGCGATGCAGGTGGGGCGCGGCGACGATGAGAAGACGCAAGTCGGGCCGATGATCAACGATCACCAGCGACAGCATGTGCTCAAGCAGATCGAAGAGGCGTGCGCCAAGGGGGCACGCCGGGTCTTTTCACCTGATCAGCCCGAGAAGCACTTCCTCCGGCCGACGATTCTGAGCGATATCCCCGAAGACGCCTCGATTCTTAGCGAGGAGACATTCGGCCCTGTGGCGTGCCTCACCCCCTACCAAGATGTCAACGAGGCCATCGAAGCGGCTAACGCTTCCAAGTTCGGTCTCGGGGCGGCGGTATTCGGTTCAGAAGCCGCGGCCAGCGAAGTGGCACGACAACTTGAGGCGGGCATGATCGGGATCAACAAGGGGTGCGGAGGCGCTCAAGGGACGCCCTGGGTTGGAGCGAAGGAGAGCGGTTACGGCTTCCACGGATCGCGGGCCGGTCACCGTCAGTTCTGCCAAACCCGCGTCGTTTCGTCGCCGATCAAGCGAGATTGATCCAGGAGTCCGGCAAGCTCGCTGACAACCAAACGAAGCGACTCCACTGGAATGTGAAGTCGCTTCGTCTGTTTTGGCTGGTCGACTTTTCAGGGCATCTACTCGTAGACGAACGGATTATCGAGGGGGACGCCAGAGTTGGGATCGGTCGAGTAGACCCCTTCGATAATCAATGAGTCGATATAGCCTGGGTTTGAGAGTAGATCGAACTGGGTCAATATCGGATCGACGTATTGCAGCTGGATCGTGTCGTCGGCGGGGTCGGGCGTCAGCGCTTGCGTAGCGCCTCGCGAAGCCGCTAGCAGAAGCGTCCCCGGGGACTCTTCATTACAGAGCCACGGAATGATGCAATCGGATCCTTCGGTGTACTCGGGGTTGGTGAGCTCATTGGTCCCGACTTCACCTCCACCCGGCTGCGGTTCGACCTGTTCGAGTGGGATGTTCTCGGCGGTCACGGTTTGATATTCGCCATCTTCGCCCCGTTGCGAAAAGACGTAGGTCCCGGTTCCGTCTTCATTGGTGCGACCCCATGCTGATTGCGACGTCAGTCCCTGTTCGTCAAAGGCCTGCTGGAGAATGACGTCGGTTTGGCCGTTGTGCGACGTTCGCGTCGTCACGATTCGGTAGGGCCCCGATTCGCCACCGGCCGAGGTCGTCTCTTCTCGCAAAAACACGGTGCCGTCGTCGGAGACAGTCTTGGTGGCTCGGTAAGTTCGGTCGACGCCCCCTGGGTGTTGAGAACGACTCTCGTAGGTGGTCGACCGCCGTCCTGCGACGCCCGAGATCGCCCCTTCAATATTGGGAGACCAGGGATGGCTCGGCGAATCCGGGAGTCCACTATCGAACGGGTCGCTAGGTTGTCCCGGGCCGAAGAGACCGTAGAAGCTCCCACCGCCCCCAGGACTATCACTCCCAAGACTGCTTCCCGCGCCAAACGGATCAAAGATGCCACTCGAGTCGTAGGCTCCGAAACCGAGTTGACCGCCCTCGACCAAGAACGAGTCGAGATCGTCGAGTACTCCGGCCGCTTCAAAGGCGGCTTGGAGTTCACCAAAGAGCGCGTCTTCGAGCTCGTCGATGACCGCGAGCAATTCAGTTTGGAATTGCGGGCTTTCGTTAAAGGCAGTTTCTACCGCGAGCTCGTGGAGGTCGGCGATTTCTGAGAGGATAATTGCCTCGTCGTCTGCGCGCAGCGTGGCGCCCATTAGGGTCGCGGCGGTCAAACACGCGGCTACGAGTATTTCGGTCGACTTCATCGATCCTGTCCTTTCGGTCGGTTGACCAGCGTCGGCTTGTCGTTCCGAGAATGAGCTGCTCAGCTCAATTCGCACAGACCGATGCGAAGGAGGGGGTGACCTAGCAGCCCGCCCGAAAACTCATTCCGCGCGGGAGGCCCAGCTTACTTACCCCACCCCCCCCCGCCGCCCCCCCCCGAATGG
>CAYZYD010000484.1:0-3641 GCA_964482505.1 uncultured Planctomycetia bacterium
TGCGAACCAAATAGAGCGCGTGAATCGGCTCACCCTGCTGGGCGAGGAGCGAGTTCTTAGGGTGGTGCTCAAATACGACTCGGTCCTTGAGTCGGGCGCGTTCGCGGTCGGAGAGCTCGGCGAACATCGGCACGACGAGGAGATGGATCACGAGTGAGCGCTCCCGGTAGGACGTCTCGACCGTATCGGCGAAATGCTTGTTCTTCTGGAGGTCTTTGAAGAGCGGCGCTGAAATCTCGAGAACCGTCGACGGGACGTCGGCGCGTAGAGTCGCTTGGGATGGTCGGTCGGACATCGCGTTGACTTCGCCAAACCTCCCGCCCGCGGTCAGAGTCTCGAGCAACTTGCGGCTGCCGTCTCGGTTTTGACGGTTGACACTGATCGAACCCGACAAGTCGACCCAGAAGAGGCCGAGACCGGGGGGTTGATACTCACCCTGGTGGGTTAGGACTTCACCGGTTGAGACCACGCGGTAGCGCGCGTGACGACTGAGCAGAAGCTGCTCTTTGGGTTTGAGCTTCTTGAAGAGGTCGAGGTCGAAGATCATCTCGTCGAAGGGTTGTCGCGCGTGATCCTCGTGGTCGAGTCGACTCTTGAGTGCCTTCCACTCCTCGTAGATCTCGCCGAAGTCATCTCTTGAGATTCGGAGCGAGTCGAGCCCTTGGGGCGATTTGACGGTCACCGTGGCGCGGGCGGGTCGCTGACGTTTGGGGTGGACGCCGCGCAGCCCGAACCAAGACCCCGCTTCGAGTTCGCCGACGAGAATCTTGCCGCGCTTGGTCGGAAGCTCTGCGGAGGCCTTCCCCGACAACACGATGTCGAAGTGCTGCGCGTAATCATCTTTGAGCAGCAGCACCTGACCCTGATCGAAATGGACCGGCGTGCCGACCTTGAGGAGGCGCGGAGCGTACTGCTCAAAGTCGAGGAGATCTTCGAAGAGCTGGAGCTCGCGAAGCTGTTCGAGATCGGGTTGAGAAGGCGACGGTTCAGGCACGGATTCCCCCTTAGTACCAGTAGATCGTGATCGCGTGCACGATGATCGCGGCCCAGAGAATGACAGTGGCCGGAATGTGGACGAGCCGCCAGGCGTGGATCAGGAACTTGGCGCGCATCAAGCCTTGGTACCGCGTCGAGACTTGGTCGAGCTGATCCGCAGCGACGAGCCAGGAGTCGACGCTTTCGCGCTGCTTTTCGGTGAGGTTGGTCACATGGCTCTCGCGCGCTTCGGGATCGCGGCGAAGGCTCAGGAGAACTTGGGGACCGCCGACGAGTTCGGCGACTTGGTCGCGTTCACCTTGGACCACGCGAGTCAAGCTGACGAGCAGACCGTGCGCGCGTTCGGCGCTGAGTTGGGGCGACGACTGCTCGAGCCGGGTCAACAGGGTCGGGCCGATCGCCCAGTCGACCAAACCGATCAGGCCACTCGCGAGAACGAGAAGGGCCGAACCATTGAGGAGCCAGGCTATGGTCGAATCGAACTCGAGACCGCCGTGAAACGCGACGAGCAGCCCGGCTGCGAGTCCGAGAAAGAGGTGCATCCGCACCCAACCCGATAATTTTCCGAGCGGTTGAGCAGGCACGATCTTGGGATAGCGTTTGCCTTCGGTCTCCTCGAGGATGATCGAAACGCAGGACTTGACTTCTTCTTCGCGAAGGATGCGCCGCGCCTGCTTCTCGATCTCTTTGGGATCCGTCAGCCGGCCCCCGTAGACTTCCATGCGCAGCTGTCCGACTCGGTTTTCGGCTCGTTCGAGTTGCTCGCGCGAGACTCGCATCCGAAATTCCGGGCTGATACCGAGCTTGTGGCAGTACTTGCGCAGAATAAACGCGGTGACGATGAGGAAGAGCGAAAACGCGACCCAGCCCGAGGTCATCAGAAAGAGTCGGTCTTTGGGTAGCTCACCCCAAACTCCACCGGAACTCCACCAGTAGAAGGTCGAAAGAGCGGCGATCGCGAGCGCGACGAGCGAGTAGGGCGAGCGGAGGGTGCGTCGGATCATCGCATTTAGCCTAGTATCACAGCCCACACGATAATGGAGATCAGGAGGAAGAGTGCGATCAGCCCGTACACCCAGACCGGGACTTTATTCTGAGGGCCGCTTGCGTTTTCTCCGAGGCCGATCCAGGTTTCGAGTTCGATGTCGGTCTCTGCGAGCAAGATCTCGGCGTAGTGGTTGATCGGCTGACTCTCTGAGCCAACCCGCTGCTTTGCCCGCGCGACCGCTTCGGGGGAGACCTTCTGCTGGCGAGCCAGTTTCTCGACGCGCTCGTCAAATGAGCTGCGGTCGACGACTTCTCCCGAGGGTCCCTTGTCGGTGAGAAAGAGACACGAAACCGCGCCGACTCGGAAGCAGGTTTCATCTTTGAGGCGGAAAGCCTCGGAACCGATATCCTCAAATCCATTGGGACCGCGGACGAAGGTGCCGTTTCGACTACCGAGATCTTTGAGCGCAAAGACCTGTCCGTTCCAACGGATACTTAAGTGCCGGCGTGAGACGGTGGGGTGCTTGAGTGAGTAGGAGACCCGCTGCGGGTTGCGTTCGCTTCCGAGGACGAAGGAGTCTTCGAGCTCGAAGTCGACGAGGACGGTATCACCGAGGGCGGGATCACAGATGACGATGCGGGGCCGCGCCTCGGTCAGGATCGCTTGGTGCCCCGCTTTTTCGTAGCGCGACGAAAGCATCCCCATCGTGATCACGGTCGCGGTGTGATCCTCGCTATCGACGTCGACCGATTCGGGTCGAGCTGTATCGTAGACCGACACCGGAGGGGTGCGGGGCTCTTCGTCGGCTTGGATCGGCGAGTGGTCGGGTCGAGGTGGGGTCGGTTTGGATTCCGGGCTCTTTGAACCTGCGGACTCAGAGTTTGCCGCTTGGCCGGCGAGTTCTCCGACTTGAGTCGCGTCGCCGCCCCCGAAAGGATCGATAAAGTCTCCCCGCACGGTGCCGGGCGCCGAGCTCGGATCGACGAGATCTCCGAGGTTCGTCTGCGCTTCATCAAAAGCCCCGGGTCGCGTTGAGATTCCCTCAGAACTTTCTGAAAAACCGCCCACGACCGTCGCCTGCGTGCTCGGAGGGACGTCAGGATGATTAGCGGCGTTTTCCTCAGAGCAATAGCGAACCCGACTTTCCTCGAATCGAACCTCGAGTCCGTCCACCAGCGGGGTTGTCTCCCCGCGATTCAGAACCCGGTCGGTCAGCTCGGTGCCATTCGTACTCGTGTCCTCGAGGTGGAGTACCCCCTCGACTTCGACGACGCGAAAATGGTGGCCCGAAATGAGATCGCCCTCGATCGTCAAAGTCGCGTGGCGGCTGCGGCCACAGGTGAATCCCGGCGTGACGTCGACTTCCCGCTCGCCTCCCTGTGGAGTCGATAGAATCGCGCGCCAATTAGACATACATATCCTCGAACCCTTAGTCGTTGGCGCCCCCGCCGGAAGCACCGATCCCTTCCTGCCGTCGCCCGCCTTTGGACGAGCTTCCCAAGCAACCCCGTGCTGTTTGTCCCCCGCGCGTCGTGACTTATCTCGGTACGGAGTATAGCCGAAGCGAATTCTGGTGAAAGGTGAGACGAGGAGTCCCGCATTATTCATGAGCCCGCTACTGCGAAGTTGGAAGGCGACCGCTGGCGGCGAAAGACGA
>CAYZYD010000485.1:0-3623 GCA_964482505.1 uncultured Planctomycetia bacterium
GGCCACCTACCAGCGCAATTTCATCCGTGTAGAACGAAATGCTAAAGTTCAGGTAGTTGACTACCTCTACTCAGCTGCTTCTGACCCCTGCTTTTCGAACAGCTATCTTGAAGTGCTGGTGGGGGACGGGAGTCAGTTGGATCAGACTCGTTACCTCGATGCCTCAGAAAATACCTACGACTACTCGCTGACGCGCTCTGATCAAGGGCGTGATTCGACCTACCGCAACCACTTCATGATGTTTGGCGGCCAACTGACACGCTATGAAGTGGAGAGCACTCTCTCCGCGGAGGGCGCTCACGCGGATCTCAACGGCCTCTTCGTCATGGACGGCAAGCGTCACGCCGATTGCCACACGACGCTCAACCACGCCAAGCCGCACGGAACCTCTTGGGAGATGGTGCGTGGTATTCTCGCTGAAGAGTCAACCGGTACTTTCCGCGGCAAGATCAATGTCTACCCCGATGCCCAAAAGACTGACGCGAAACAATCTTCGAGCAACCTCTTGCTCAGTGAGAAGGCTTCGGTCAACACCAAGCCATGCCTCGAAATCTATGCAGACGATGTTCGCTGCACCCACGGAGCGACGATTGGTCAGCTTGATGAAGCGGCTGAATTCTACTTGCGCTCCCGAGGGATATCGGCCCCGCAGGCTAAGGCGATGCTAGTGCGAGCATTTGCCGGTGAAGTAATCGAAGCTCTCGAGGATGGAGCAATGAGAGAATTCGTGGTGGAGCGACTCTACCAGGCGCTTGAAAAAGTCAGTGACGGGCTGCCTAGATAAAGGAATAGTGTGAATCCGAAGCTGCTGGAAACTTATGATGTCGCCGCGGTACGCGCGGAATTCCCAATTCTCGATCAGGAGATTCACGGGCATCCGCTCGCATACCTCGATAATGCGGCAAGTTCCCAAAAACCGAAATGTGTCGTCGAGGCGATTTCAAACCTCTACGAGCGGGATTACTCCAATATCCACCGCGGAGTGCATGAGCTTTCGAATCGCTCGACTTGTCTCTACGAGGAGGCGCGCGAAGCGGTTCGGGATTTCATCAATGCCGGATCGACCCGGGAGATTGTCTTTGTTCGCGGTACGACGGAGGCAATCAATCTCGTCGCACAGAGTTACGGTCGGCCGAAGCTCGGCCCCGGAGACGAGATTGTCCTCACCACGCTCGAGCACCACTCGAATATTGTTCCTTGGCAGCTTCTAGCCCAGCAGACGGGAGCCGAGATTCGAGTGGTTCCGATCGACGATACGGGCGCGGTTCGGCTCGAAGATTACGAGAAGGAACTGAGTCGTCGAACTCGCATCGTGGCGGTTTCCCACACTTCGAATGCACTCGGTACGATTCTACCGGTTCAGGAAATGATTCGGTTGGCCCACGAGCGAGGGGCCGTTGTGCTCCTGGATGGAGCGCAGGCCGTACCTCACCTTGCGGTCGACGTACGCGCTCTCGACGTCGACTTTTACGCCTTCTCCGGTCATAAGATGTACGGACCGAGCGGAATTGGAGCGCTCTACGCGAAGGAAGCCCTGCTCGAATCGATGCCGCCCTACATGGGGGGCGGAGATATGATCCGAACCGTGACGTTCGAGAAGACCGAGTACAACGAGCTGCCGTTTAAGTTTGAGGCGGGTACCCCAAACATCTCAGGCGCGGTCGGGTTAAGAGCGGCGATTGAGTTTCTCAATCGGGTAGATATCGAGGCGATTTACCACTACGAAACCAAGCTGCTCGAGGCAGCCATGAATGTGGTTCATGAGATCCCCGGAGTCCGGATCTACGGGACAGCTCCAGCGAAAGCTGCCCTCGTCTCGTTTACGATCGACGGAGTTCACCCGCACGATATCGGTACGATTCTTGATCAACAGGGGGTAGCGGTGCGAGCGGGACACCACTGTGCCCAGCCCGTAATGGATCGATTTGGAGTTCCCGCGACCACGCGTGCCTCGTTCGGTTGTTACAATACGGTTGAAGAGATCGAGCGTCTAGCGCGAGCGATTCACCACTGCAAGGAAGTCTTCGGCTGTGTCTGATCTGAGTGAGCTTTACCAAGAGGTCATCCTCGACCACAACAAGAGTCCCCGGAACTTTAAAGTGCTCGAGAGAGCGACTCATGAAGGCCGGGGCTTCAATCCGCTCTGCGGCGATCGCGTACACCTCTTCTGTGAGGTGAAGGAAGGTCGGGTTGAGGAGGTTACTTTTCAAGGCTCGGGGTGTGCGATCAGTACTGCCTCGGCGTCTTTGCTGACAGAGGCGGTGCGGGGAAAGAGCCGGGAAGAGATTGAACAATTGATCGAGTCTTTCGCCCGCGTCGTCCGGGGGGAGCCATTAGAAGGCGATGAGGAGCTGCTTGGTAAACTCTCTATCTTTGCCGGAGTCTCTGAGTTTCCTACCCGCGTAAAGTGTGCCACCCTCGTTTGGCATACGTTGCTATCCGCCCTCAACGGCAGTAAAGAGGCAGAGGTGTCTACAGAATGAGCAAAGAAGACCTAAGAGCCGAAGTGATCGGCACGAATGAGGCGTTAGCCGAGAAGATTATCGAAGCTCTGAAGACCTGTTACGACCCCGAGATCCCGGTGGATATCTATGAGCTGGGGTTGATCTATCGTATCAATATCGAAGATCCCGAGGCCGTACATATCGATATGACGCTGACCTCGCCGAATTGTCCCGCTGCGGAGTCGCTTCCTTCAGACGTCAAGAAGAAGGCGGAGGGCGTGGAAGGGGTTGGAGAGGTCGAAGTCGAAGTGGTCTGGGATCCGACCTGGACCCCGGAAAAAATGAGTGAAGTAGCCAAGCTCGAACTCGGGATGTGGTAACGCTCGAGGTGATCCACAGATAGGTCTTCGACCTGCTCGGCTAGTCGCTTCGAGCTTGAGTCAATCTCGACCGGTGCTGAGCTTCATTCGCCCAGCACCCCGGCGAAACCTCGAAGTATGACCAATACGCCTTCGATTCGCCGGGGGCGCTGGTCTCCAGAGGACATGGTTCCCCGAGGACATGGTTCCCCGACGACATTGTCTCGAAATCTCGACCTCCCGCATCGAAAAGCAGTCTTTCGGGCGGGCTGCTATCTCTCTGCCACACCCACGTGGGCGGTTGACGCTCACTGTTTGATGCAGCACTGTTTAATGGAGCCGCTGTTGCATGCAGCACTGGGTTATTCAGTCCTGGGTCTTGCCCCGAGCCTTTGAGGCCTGCGTCTCTAAGGATTGCGTCTTTAAGGCCTGAGTCTTTAAGGACTGCGTCATGCAGTAATTTGGAGGCGAGTACTCAGTTCGGGTAGGCACGAGTGGTTTAGCTCGGCATTGACTTTGTCTCGCCACTCGCTTTGGGATCTGCCGTGAATTTAACGCCAGATTCCGCGTGGTTATTCCCTAACCACGGTCTCTGAGGGCGTTCGATAGCCGATCCGCAGTTTGCCACCGGTTCGGCTCTGGCTATCAGGTTGGGTGGTTTTGGGGGTCGGGTGAGTGACTTTGCCAGAGCTTCAGTTTATCTCGGCGCGTGTCGTCGCACGGCGGCGGCACACGATTCTGGGTTGTATCAGTCGCTGGGCAAACTTCGAGGTTCGCCGGGGGCGCTGGGCGAAGGAAGCTCGGCCTCCCGCGCGGAATG
>CAYZYD010000486.1:0-3615 GCA_964482505.1 uncultured Planctomycetia bacterium
AGGCCGGGAAGAATTTGCCCCTCCCGTGACCGCCGTCTATTCCGATACCTCCACGATTGCCTTTGGCACGCTTGATCGGCGCTGGGTCATCGTTCAGGGCGACGAGATAATTTCTGGCAAGCTACCGCAACTTCCGAGTTCCCCCCCGTTTCAGGCCCGCGGGTTTATCTATGTAACGACCGTCGACAATCAACTCCACTGCTGCAATCGAGCCGGTAATTTGCTCTGGTCGATGGAGGTGGAGGAGGCGCTAGTCAGCGTCGTCCCCCTACCCGACCCACGTCAACTTCTCGTATTTCTCTCCTCTGGGAACATTCTCAAGATAGAAGCCGAGTCCCGATGAACCTCTGCTGTCTCTTGATCCTCTGCCTTCTGGGGCCTAACGACGCCCAGAGGCCCATTCTCGCTTCGGAACTCAAACACCTCGGACCGGGGTCGGTTCGCATCATCGGCAAGTTCAGTTCGCTTGTGGGAGATCAACTTCAAGTCGACGAAACCGAAATCCCGCTCGTACTGAACAGCGGCAGAATTCCCGACGTCCTGCAGGACTACAACGTCCACGAGTATTACCTCGATATTCAGGGGCACTGGGATCCTCGGCGACGACAAGTCCGAGTCGAGAGTGTTCGGCAGGGTGGGACCATGGCCGAATTGTTGACGGCGCTCCGCCAAGACCTCGAACAGCTCGACGCAGGTCGGCTCAGATCTCGACTCGATTGGACCCTTAAACAAGATGCGTCCGAAGCGGATCTCGCCACACTTCGGTTGGAGCTCTTTAGTGCTCTCGTCGATCGGATCTACGCCAGTGTCGAGGCCAACCAGCGCTTCGCGACGCTGAGTCAGTTACTCCTCTCGACTCAACCCCTTCTCTCGGAGGCGCGAGGATGGCACGGCGAGGTCCTTCGTTTTGCGAACGCCTACGAGTCTCACCCGAGTCTCAAAGAGGTTCTCCAGCAACTTAGATACTTCAAATCGAGTCAAGGTTGGACCCGAGAGTCCGACTACTTGCGCGAACTCGGTCTGAAGCGCGTCGGAGATCAGGTCCTCACTCTCGAGCAAGCTCAGCTTCGCCGAGCGCTTCGGGACTATCGCGCTCGACGAGAAATGAAAGCGCTCATCCGTTCACTCCCCGACTCCCGCTATCGCGAGTACGCAAAAGACCGTCGTCTTCTCAAGGGGATGAATCGCGTCGAAGCCCTCACCGCATGGGGATATCCGAACCGAGTCACTTGGCACCTCGACAATAAAGAGCGATTCGAGGGATGGTTCTATGAGGAGAAGACCATCTTCTTCTTAGACGGTCTCATCGTCGTCTTCGATAGCGAGTAGTCGAGACAAAGCTGACCAAGCTCAAGGGACGATAAACGCTGCCGTCGATAAAACGTTGCCCGACCGGGCCCCTATTGATACCGCCAGTCTTAAAGAGCCCAGTTTGAGGAAGATCCCTTTGAGAGGGCTCAGTTTTCGACATCCTCAGAGCTCGCACCTGTTTCGAGCGAGCGGACCTCAGGACCCGACTGAGTGTGGCCGACGAAAACAGATTTATCCGAGATCAGTTTGAAGAAGCCCGGGTCGATCGCACCCGAAGGGAGCAATTCCCCGATCGGTCTTCGAGTCGAGACAATAATGCGGCCTCGAAAGTCGAGCTGAATGCTACTCCCGAGAGGCGTGAATTTTCCCGTTGAGAGGACCCCGGCCAAGATCTTCTGCATATCGGTTCCGACCTGATCGATCTCTTCGAGATAGAGCGTGCCTTCTCCAACCTCTTCGAGCAAACCGATGTAGCGTAGATAGCTTTCGGTGTCGCCCTGGACCGCTGTTTTTCTCACCCGAAATTCGCCCAAGAAGATCCGACGGGCTTCGAGCGGGGAACAGCGACTACAATTAAAACTGCGAAATGCAAACCGATTGCGATTCGAATTCGTGTGCAAAGCACGAGCGATAAAGCGACGCCCAGATCCGCGCTCTCCCTGAATGAATACCATTCCTCGATCCTGGAATAGTTTGTCTGTAGCGATGTTGAGGCCGTCCCCCGATGCCTTGGAGAAACCACCCAATCTCATGAACCCTCCTCTTCAATTAGGAGCTGACGATATTTTGCTCGGCTCGCTTCGCAAAGTGAGCCAGCGCTCGTTTCGATTGAAATCCGAGCCGGCCTGAGCAGGACCCTTCCGTTAACCAAGCTAGCCACAGCAGCTCGACGGTGTATACGCTGGGGTCAGCCGCTTTTTGACGTCGTTTCGGTTGAGGAGTCGACGTCTTGTTTTCCATCAATGCCCAAAACTGAAGCCCGCCCGATAACCTTCCGAGTTTAAACACTCGTGCCTGCCCTGATGCCGAGTGAACCCTGCAGAGTCGTAACAATCCACGTCTTGCCTAAGCACGTCCTAACTGGCACGTCTTTAACCCTGGCAAAATCGTAGAGCTCTATTGCGTAGCCCGAGCATTTGCTGTGTCGCCCTGAGCACTGCTACCGAAACCGTAGCGGAATAGAGCTCCGACTGAATAGATCCCCTAGATTCTAAGCACGGTCGCGGGGTCGATCCAGGACAAAGTTTACAACTCCGCCTGAGAGCGTCTCCTCAGTGCTCGAGCAAATTCGTGACAAAATGACGCAACGACTTCGGGGCAGGAGCCCATAGGAGCAAACCGACTGCGAAGGGTGAGCCGTTATTGTTTATTGCCTCGAGGCAAGTCCAGAGGCGGTAAAGACTCTTTTGGTTTGGTTGCCGGTTGATTCGTTGACTCTCGGCTCGCGGGCGACTCGGGATTTGTACGATTCTTGGGCTTTGGAGCGGCCGACGTTCCCCCGGGATCTCCTTCGTTCCGCGATTGAAATCGAGGATCCGGCGAGGTCGAGAGCCGTTCACCCGTGACGACCATGACCCGGCCGCGTCTCAGCGAAAACTTTTGCGACGGACGGACGCGGCGCCAGACCTCGACTCGTCCGAGCTGCGGCTCTTCTTCTAAGAGCCAGATCTTCGTCTCCCCGGGCAGATTGGCCCCGGCTTCAGCCGTAGTGGTGTGAACCACGCGAACCCGAGCCTCGACCACCTGAAGCGTGGCGACGGGGGTTCGAATCGAGACCTGCTTCGGACTCCGACCGATATCGTACTCGACGATCCCCTCGAACTGCCGGAAGCTGACCCGCTGGAGATCTTCCCGAATTTGCCCGCGAGCATCCGAGAGCATGACGGCTTCGCCGCCAGGCCACTCGATCTTCGCCGATCCCCCGGGACGACTCGCCACTTCGAGTTCTCGACTGAGAGGGAACTTGGGGCTGTCGACCTCGATGACATCGCCAGAGACCGTCGTCACGCGGGGCGGTTTTCCGCTCCAGACGAGATTTCCGAATGAGGGAGAGGCAGGGCTAAGCAGATCGAAGCTCGACCAGACGGCAAATGTGATCGCGGCGCCCACGACGGTTAAGAGCAGACCGACGAGGAGGCGTCTTCCCTGCGAAGGTCGCGCGGAGGTGAGGGGACGAGTGGAACGAATTTCGAGTGGCTTCTCGCTAAAGAGATCGTCAAAAGACCCGCTGAGCTTATCGAGTTCGGCATCGATGATCTGAGCCTCCTGAGTGAGGGCATCGTATTCTGAGCGACAGTCAGCACA
>CAYZYD010000487.1:0-3565 GCA_964482505.1 uncultured Planctomycetia bacterium
GCCTTAACGATACAACTCTTGAGCTGGCTGCTACACAGCCGATCAGCGCATCCTAGTGATCAACACGCCGTCAAGCCGCCTGAGCGTTACCTTGCCTAGCCGTCTGCCCGCAAGTGCTTTCGATTGGAGGCCGGTGAGATTTTGGCGCACGGAACACATGCGTGCGTCGTATTGGCGCTTCCGCGGCCTCACCCGAAAAACGGTGCTCGAGCCACGAGGGCGAGATTTCGGGCGGGCTAATGCCGCTTCGTGGCCTTGCGAATTGAGCGGGAGAGATCCCGAGCCAAATCGCGATTGAAACGCTAACCTTGGTCCTTCACAACCGGTCGGTCGCGGCCGACGAGAGGCGCCCGGGCTCGCCTCTAGAGGAAACGGTTTATGCACCTCAAGAAACTTCTCTGTCACGGATTTAAATCTTTCGCCGATTCCACCGAGTTCGTCTTCGATCCCGGAGTCACGGGGATCGTCGGGCCCAACGGTTGTGGGAAGTCAAACGTCGTCGACGCATTCCGCTGGGTTCTTGGCGAACGCTCGGCCAAGGGCCTTCGAGGCAAAGAGATGCTCGACGTTATCTTTAAGGGCACCGGCAACCGATCCGCGCTCTCGCGAGCCGAAGTGACGCTCGTCTTTGACAATTCGGATGGGACGTTGCCAGTCGATCGACCCGAGGTCTCGGTTCAGCGTCGCCTCTTTCGTTCCGGGGAGAGCGAATATCTGATCAATGGACGCAAGTGTCGGCTAAAGGATGTCAACGCGCTCTTCACGGGGACCGGGATCGGTACCGACGGCTATTCGATTCTCGAGCAGGGCAGTATCGACTCTTTTCTTCAGGCCAATCCGGTGGAGCGACGCTCCGTTTTTGAGGAGGCTGCGGGCATCTCGCAGTACAAGAAGGACCGCGCTCAGACGATCCGGCAGCTCGAGCGGGTCGAGCACAACCTCGCTCGTGTCGGCGACATCGTCGGCGAGGTTGAGCGGAGGATTCGCAGTGTCAAGATTCAAGCGGGCAAGGCGGAGCGCTACCTCGAAGATAAGGAGCTTTTCACCAAGCTGATGGCGCTCACGGGGGCTTGGAACCGCGAACGCTACCGAACCGAACGAGAAGAAGTCTCCTACGGGATTGCCTGGATTCAGGCTCAGCGAGACCTGCTGAGTCGGGCTGAGGTCGAGCTGCAGGCGGGGCGAGACGAGGTCCGCGCCAACTACGACCAGGTCTCCGAGAAGCTCGAGCGCGCCAAAGAAGAGGAAGTATCGCACCGGCTCAATCTGAATCAACGCGTGCAACGCCGCGAGCACATTCAGGAGCGTCGCGTCGAGATCGCGAAGACGCAGGAGAAACGGCGAGCCCAACGTACCGAACTCGAAGTGACGACCGGACAATACGAGCAGCGACGGCTCGAGTTTCGAGAGACTCTCAAGGCGGAGATCGAATCGCTTAAGGAGCGGCGCCGCCATCTGCAAGAATTCGAAACCGAGATCTCTCAGCTTGAAGAGGATCAGGAGAGCCTTACCGCGCAACTCGAGCGCGACAAGGAAGAGTCGTTGCGTCTTCGGTTTGACGAGAACCACCAGAAGAACCGCCGTTCAACGATTGCGGCCGAAGTGCAAGCGCTGACGCACCGGCTCGAGCGCCGCCAAGCCGAACTCGCCGAGCTCGAGTCGGAAGCGGCCGCGGTCAACGAGAGGATTTCGACCTTTCAAGCTTCGATTCAGGAGCTCGAGTACGAGCTCGAATCGAATCGTGAAACCCACGGGGTGCTCGCGACCGAGATCGAAAACCGAAAGAAACTCCTCGACGACCGCGCGGCCCGAATCGCTCAACTCCGGGAAACGGCGGAGACGACCCGAGCGCGGCTCAAAGTGCTCCAAGAGCTTGAAGCGCGCCAGGAGGGGCTCGGTCGAGGAACTCAAGCTCTGCTCAGGTGTGATCAACCGATTCGATCGGAGCGGCTCGGGATCTTGGCCGACTTGATCCGAGTCGATTCGGAGCTGGCTCCGCTCGTCGACTGCGTGCTCGGAAGTGCTGCCCAGACGGTGCTCTTCTGGAACGATACCCCGGTCAGAGACAGACTGCGTATCGTCGAAGGCATCTGTGCGGGACAGTCGGTGACAATCGCTCACGTGGGCGCGGGGAGTAATCTCAGGCCGCGCCGAGCCGCGTTCGCCTGTCGACGGCTCATCGATTCGATTCAAGTGACCCCCGCCTGTCGTCCGCTTCTTGAGAGTTTGATCGGCGACGTCGGCATCGCGAGTGATCTCAGCGAAGCGCTCGCTCGTCGCGCTCAGGAGGATCCGACTTCGCGTTGGGTCACGCTTGACGGTTACGTCGTCGAAGAGTGGGGTGGTATCCAGGCCGCGGTTCGCGAGGGTGGGGGACTGATTTCGCGGCGGGCGGAGATCGAAGAGCACCGACGTATCCTCAAGGACGTAACGGCTCAGCTCAACGAGCTTGAGACTCACGTCGAGTCGCTGGAACTGACGCTCGAGGCGCGGCTTGGCGAGGAGCGGCGTTTATCTGAGCTGATGAGCCGCCAGGGGCTCGAGCGGGAAAACCACGAGCGTCGGCTCGGCGAGAGTCACCAAGAGGCGCGCCGTCTGCTCGAACGGCAGCAAATCATCGAGAACGAAATCGGCGAGATTCGTAGTCGGGTCGACGAATTGTCAAACGAAGATCGGTCACTCGAATCGTCGCTCGCGGCACTCGTTTCAAAGCACGATCAAGTGAATGCTGCGATTCGAAACGAGGAAGAGGGTCTGCGCAAACTCGAGCTGAGGATCAAGGAGGTCTTCGACGCGCTCTCCGAGTTGCGCGTCGTCGCGACTCAAAACGAGGAGCGGATCGTGGCGGCGCGAAGACAAGAGCGGCAGATACTCGCCGAGGTCGAGGAGCGTCAGGCCCGGTTAGAGCACCTCGCCTCGGAAGAGGAGCGTGATCGCGAGCAGCTTAAAAGTTTTGACGAGGAAGAAGAGCGACTCTCAAACGAAGAGGCCGACCTCAAGGAACAGCTGGAGAGCGATCAACAGTCGACGGCGCAGCTCTCAGAAGAGCTCAAGTCGGCTCGGAGTCAGCTCAAGGAGACCGAGGCGCTCTTTGCTCGAGCGAAGAAGGAAGAGGATCGGCTCCGGAGTCTCCGCGAGGAGAAACTCCTCAAAGAGAACGAGCTCAAGGTCCGACTTGCGAACCTCATCGAGCAGCTTGAGGAGGAACTCGAGATCGAGCTCGGTGACGCTCCTCTCGAAGAGTGGAAATCCGAACTCCGCGAAGAGGAAGAGGGTGAGTCGGAGTTATACGAGCGTCTCGCGCGCGAACTTGAAGCGACCGAGAAGCGCCTTAAAAAGAACGCCAACGTCAATCTCGAAGCGGTCGAGGAGCTCAAGGAGCTCGAGGAACGGCACGAAGATCTCGGTTCTCAAATCGAGGATTTGCTCAATTCACGGACCCAACTCGAGAGTGTGATCGAGGAGCTCAATCAGACTTGCGAGCGGATGTTCCGTGAGACCTTCGAGAAGACCCAAGCGTACTTCGCCGAGCTCTTCCAGAAGATTTTTGGCGGGGGGCAGGCCG
>CAYZYD010000488.1:0-3559 GCA_964482505.1 uncultured Planctomycetia bacterium
CTCGAGTCGCGGGTGGGGGCAACCCGTCGGGGCAAGGTGAGCATCAGCATCGCCAACATGAGCCACCTACTGACCTGTGCCTCCGACCAAGCCGACAACGAGACGCCGGAGGCGTTGACCAACGCCGAGCAATACGAGCGCGATTTGATACCCTTGGCGATCGATTTGTTCGAGGATGTCCTCGGTTCGAATCGTCGATTCGCCTTCGCGCGGGCGCGCGATCAAGAGAGCGTCGTCGACATCGTAACCGTGGTACTCGATCTGGGAACGCACGGCGTAGTTGTCCGACGGAAAGGCGGCGTTCTCGATCAGGATTTTGGCGCGTTCGGGCGTGGGCCGGTAGAAGCTCACCATCAACAGATGCAGATTGACGGTGAGGCTGTTCATCATCACGACTTCACCCGACTCGGCCCCCACGATCCGTCGCGCGCTCTCCTCAAAAACCTGGTGGTAGGAGTACCACGGAGTGGTCCCGTCAAAGTGGGCGTGGACGGCGAGCTCGCGCCAATCCTTCAACTCTTGCTCGATGAAGTCGGCGACGCCCCGAGGCTGGAGTCCGAGCGAGTTCCCGCAGAAGTAACGCACGTCGCGACCATCCTTCTGCGGGATGTAAAACTCATCGCGAATCTCGGTCAGAGGGTCCCGAGCGTCGAGTTCTTCTGCGAAAGCGCGAGAAGGGTTGTGATATTCTACGTTCATAGGCTGAAGTGAAAGATTCCTAAGTTACGGAGTGCACTCTGAGACCGTTGACTGCGGGTAACCGCTTCTCGCCGGTAAACTCCTTCGTGCCAAAGCCGCATCAGAGCCGCGGGCCAAAAAAAGATCCACCGATTTCTGCCGTGGCCTGAACCTGAGGCCGCGAGTAGCGCGAGACTACCAGAGTGATCGTGAACCGCTGGCGAGTCGAGAGGGGATCGGTCAGACTCGAAGGGCGGCGAGAAGGCTACCCGTCGCGCTTCTAGCCACCCCTAAAGTCACGAGAGCACCCTGAGGGTAGCGTTCGAGTTTTATAACACTGTTAGCAACCTAGAAGAGAATCGCCCGATGCCTGACTCGACCTTGAGCTTTCTACCCACCGACTTCGAGCGTTTCCGACCCGAAGTCCAGCGCGACCCAGTCCACAACGCCGCTCGACTCGAAGTCCGCCGCAAACTCGACGCGTTCGGCAAACGGCTCGCAAAGCGGCTCGAAGGAGAGGGGCGGAAGTTTGGCAGTCGCGCGAGTCTGCACCACCCGTTTCGCTTCAACGCCTTCAAGGTCGAAAGTCAATTTGTCTATCTCTCGCGGGCCCCCGGTGAACGCAAGGCACTCAAGAGCATTCTCGGAGTCGAGCTCGGCAAGGATCTCGACCAGAACTACGTGCACGTCATTCTCGCGCTTTCGATCAACCAGCCCGGGTTGATCGCCGCGCTCCGGGTCCATCGCGACGCCTGGTGGGATGGGCAAAACATCAAGGAGCAGATGAAGCAACCCAAAGGACGTGAGCGACTCGCGGCTGAGTTGGGCAAGGCCGCCGAGTTCGAACTGCAGATCGACGATAACCGCAGTCGCCTCCCCCTCGAATCCATAACGCCGGGCGCGCTCAACGAGAAGCTCAAGTTCTACACCCCGGGGGAAGACTGGCTCCACGTCGAACGGAGTTGGGATCGGGACGATCCTTTCGTCACCGAAGAGGGGCTCGAAGATCGACTAACCGAAGTCTTCGAGACGCTGATCCCCGCCTACGAGGCGATTCGGTGGACGACCGATAACAACTGGCTGTTTCGAGCTAACTAAAGTTTCGACAAGACCTTGCCGAGTTTCGACTCGAACTGACGGGACGGTTGAGTTACACTTTTCCGCTTCGACGAGCGCCAGGGTTATGCGCCAGACGTCTCGAGTTCGTCGTTTGAGAACTTGAGACTGCATTTGAGAACTTCAGAGAGTCGGAGGATTTGCAGTGTCTCGGCCTCACTCCGAAGAACAATCCCCGTCGACCCGACCCTCCGCGGACGAGGACGAGCCGTTAACCGATGCAGGAGCTGGTCAGGCTGGAGCTGGTCAGGCTGGGGCAGGTCAGATTGGGGCCGGTCAATCTGGAGTTCATCAGTCGGAGCCCGAGGAAGTCGAAACCGACACGAGTCCCCCCGAAGCCTTCGACACCGACTATTACACGACCGCGACCAGCTCCGACGGCCAGAAAAAGAAGAAGCAGCACTTCCCCGAAACCAGTTACGGCCTCTTCAAGGAAGAGCTCGGTCGCGGCGAAGAGGGTCGGAAGGTTATCAATCAACACGTGATGAGCGTCTACTACCGCCCGCTCCAGTACTATTTTCGCGGGCTTAAAGGTCACCATCGAATCGGCGAACCCGAGGATGTGATCAACGGTTACTTTGCCGACCGGCTCGATCGGCCCGACTTCTTTGCAAAGTGGGAGTTAAAGCGTCGCGAGAAGGGCATTCTGCTGCGGCGG
This sequence comes from uncultured Planctomycetia bacterium, assembly GCA_964482505.1. Lineage (GTDB taxonomy): Bacteria > Planctomycetota > UBA8108 > UBA1146 > JAJFFE01 > CAYZYD01. The sequence continues at coordinate 2,453 of CAYZYD010000488.1, forward strand.
TGGCTGATGAACGGGCTGCACTTCTACCTCAAAGAGCTGATCCGCAAGAAGAACCACGGTGAATCCGGTCTCCCCGAGGAAGAGCTGATCTCAAATGACGAAATGCCCGACTCGACCTCTGAGTACGATCGACAGTTCGCGCATTCACTCGTCGATGAAGCCCTCAAACTCGTGAAGAAATACTGCGAGGAAAAGGAACTCAACCCCCACTGGGAGATCTTTATCCGCCACCACGTCAAGGAAGAGGCCTACAAGGACTTTTGCCAAGAGTACGATGTTGACCCCGTGCGCGCCTCTGTAATGGCCCGGACGGTGCGAGACTGGTTTCGGCGCAAAGTCGAACAGCTTCTGATCGAGGACGGCGTGAGTCCTCGCAACGTGCAAAATGAGATTCGAGATCTTCTGAGTCGGCTTCGCGAAGCGGGCCTGCACTGAGTCGGATGATGCCATGACAACCGAAGACGAAGCCTCCCCCAAAAACCCCATCCCCCCGACGATCTACCACCGGGACATCGTCGATACGCACAGCGATGAAACGACTCGACTCTTAAAACTCGGTCTCGACGAACACCGCGGGCCGATCGTCGATCTCCTGGGCGAGCTACGCAAGCAGAGCGAAGAGAATCTTAACCGACTGCTCGCCGCCGCGACCGACCAATCCCTCGCCGATCTCGAGGGGCTCTTGATCGAAGGGACCGGCTCGCTCGAAGCGCTGCGGACTCTGAAGGACGACGCGGTCGATCAGGTCAAGAACCCGCGATCCCCCGAGTACGTCTACTTCGGTTCGATCGCGATCTACTACTTCGCGATCGCCGCCTGCCTCAAACAGTTCGGCGAGAAGATCACCAAGCAATCGCCCGAGATCCTAGCGGACTCACTCCTCGACCTGGCCGCGACCGTGGGCGAGCCCTGGCAAAGCCTGCTGATCCAAGCGACTCAGCGCATTCAATCCAACTAAGAGGCTTCTCGACCCCCGGGCTGTAGGCTCAGCTAGCAGCCGGCGCCGCGGTGCTCCGCGCGCTCTGGTCTCGCCAGCCTCAAGTCGGAAGCACTTTGCGGGCGGGCTGCTAGTGTCCTGTTCGGAAAGTTCGAGTGAGAACTCGGCGA
>CAYZYD010000489.1:0-3553 GCA_964482505.1 uncultured Planctomycetia bacterium
CGGAGTCACTCCGAGGTGAAGGCAGAGGGCCCGATCACGGTAGTAAGGGAAGAACCAGTCCTTACCCGCGCGCAGCGCTTTACCCGCTCCGGCGAGCAGGGCTTCGTGACCTGCCCCGTTGATTTGAAAGAAGATCTTGTTTCGTCCCTTGAGTCGGATCTCCTCGTCGTCAATCTCGCGGCTCAGTGCCATCGTACGGTAGAGCTCGATCATATCCTCAGCGGTGAGACCGAAGTATTGATCCTGGCTCTTGGTTGATCGACTCGAGGTCTTCTTCTTTTTGCGAGCGGAGGTCGGTTTGTCGGCCGCTGGTGAACTCGTGGCGGCGCGGCTTCGCGTACTCTTCGAGGACATGCTGGGGACCCATCGGGCTGGAGACTTCGGTGGAGTAATGACCGATCCAGAATTATGCCAGCCACTGAAAAACATGCCACCGTTCCTCACCCCGAGAGCGGCTTTGGAAAACCGGGCCGAGAAGAGCTTAGCGGGCCTCGAGACGTTGAGAGCTCTGTCGCGAGGGGCTCGGGAATGGAGACCCGACGAAAACTCGGCTATATTGTTAAACGGTGGATCGGCCTCGGCTCCTGAGCAATCTCGGTTGCCCCCAAGGCACGGATCTCGCCTCGGTATCCGAAGTCGATCTGAGGCTTGGCTTGGAACCAGCCACGTACTCCGCCCCCGCCAGTTCAAGCTCCAATCTGCGCTCCCAATCGGCGCTCCGAGTCGGCGCAGACCTGAGCCCACCAAACGAATCGCAATGACCTCGGGTGCGTAACCTGATAGAACTCGGCCCGAGTTTTAACAACTTCGAATCCAATCCTCACCGACTCAACCGCTCTGCCTGGTCGGTTCGAACCGATCGAGGTTTGAGAGCAGAGAGGAATTCAATATGGCTGAAAATCTCGGAAAGTTTGACCTCGTCGTAATCGGTAGCGGTCCGGGTGGATACGTGGCCGCGATACGAGCCGGCCAACTCGGACTCAAGACAGCAATTATCGAGAAGGACCCCAAACCCGGAGGGACTTGCCTCCACCGCGGCTGTATTCCAACCAAGGCGATGCTTCAGACGGCGGCTATCATGGATACAACTCGCGAAAGCGCGAGCTACGGAGTCAAAGTGAGCGGTTCGGAGCTCGATCTCCCCGCCATGATGAAATACAAGTCCAAGGTCGTGAAGAAAAATGCGGGCGGCGTCGAGTATCTGCTTAAGAAGAATAAGGTCAGCCACTTTCACGGCTTTGGTCAGCTCGAGAGCCCGAAGCAAGTCCACGTCTCTCTCGCCGACGGCCGCGAAGGGGTTATAGACACAGAAAATGTCATCCTCGCTACCGGATCGGTCGCGGCGCGACCAGGTTTTCTCGACTTCGACAATCCCCGGATTATCACTTCTGACGAAGCGCTCGAGATCGAAGAGGTCCCGCGCCACATCACCATTCTCGGAGCGGGCGCGGTCGGGTGCGAGTTTGCCTCAATCTTCAAATCGTTTGGCTCTGAAGAGGTCATTCTGATCGAAATGCTCGATCGGCTATTGCCGATCGAAGACGAAGATTGCTCGGCCGAACTGCTCAAGGCCTACCGTAAGCGCAAGATCGACTGCCGGGTTTCGTCCAAACTCGAGAAGGCGACTGCAGGCAAAGACGGCGTCACCATAACGCTTAGCCAAGACGGCAAGAACGAGGAATTTAAGACCGATTACCTGCTCTGCGCAGTGGGTCGCTGGCCTTACACCGAGGGACTCGGGCTTGAAAAAGTCGGCGTCGAGGTCGAGAAGGGCTTCGTCAAGATCGACCGAGATCAACGCACGAACGTTTCCAACATTTACGCGATCGGCGACATCGTCAGCGACACCCCCCAGCTCGCGCACGCAGCGAGCGCCGAGGGCATCACCGCGGTTGAGATTATCGCCGGGATGGACCCACCACGCATCGATCCGGTCAAAGTGCCGAGCGCCACTTACTGCCATCCCGAAGTCGCCTCGGTCGGATTGACCGAAGCGAAGGCGAAAGACGCGGGATACGACGTCAAGACTTCGAAATTCCCCTTTTCGGCCCTCGGCAAGGGAGGGATCGTCGGTGCCTCAAGCGGCTTCTTTAAGATCGTGGCCGAATCAAAGTACGGCGAGATTCTCGGAGTCCACATCGTCGGAGACCACGCGACCGACTTGATCAGTGAGGGTTGCGCCGCGCTCGGCCTTGAGTCGACCGCAGCCGACCTTGCTCATGTTATCCACCCCCACCCCACCCTTTCCGAAGGGATGCTCGAAGCCGCCCATGGCCTCACGGGCGGGGCAATCCACATCTAATCGTCGACCTCGATCCCATTTATGTCTGCGGACGGAGCCGCCCCGGGCGGCTCCACCGCGTTTTTGATTCCCGAGACCTGCACCATTCATGAACGAGCCCGTTACTTATCTCGAAGCGATTCGGCGAGCTCTCGCTCGCAGCCTGCGCGAAGACCCGCGCGTCTTTTTGCTCGGCGAAGATATCGGCGTTTACGGCGGGGCCTTTAAGCTCACCGACGGCTTTCAGGCGGAATTCGGCGAAGCGCGCATCATCGACACTCCGATCGTCGAAACCGGGCTCGTCGGAGCCGCCACGGGAGCCGCTCTCGCGGGGCTGCGACCTATCGTCGAGATACAATTCATCGATTTCATCTCTTGCGCGTTCAACCAGCTGACTAACTTTGCCGCGACCTGTAAATTTCGCTGGCAAGCTTCGGTACCGATCGTCGTTCGAGGCCCCTGCGGTGGTGGAGTTCACGCCGGTCCCTTTCACTCTCAAAATGTCGAGTCCTACTTTCTCAATACTCCGGGGCTCAAAATGGTGGCGCCTTCCACGCCCACTGACGCCTATCGACTCTTGCTCGGGGCGATCGAAGACCCCGATCCCGTTCTCTTCTTCGAGTACAAGTCGCTCTACCGCACCCTGAAGGAGCCGCTCGATGAGAGCCTGGGTCCCCTGCCGCTCGGCCTCGCGAGCGTCCGTCGCGAGGGGGATGATTTATCGATCGTGACCTACGGGGCCATCACCGAGCGAGTGCTGAGCGCGGCCGAACAGCTAGAGCGCGAAGAGATTGAAGTCGAGGTGCTCGATCTGCGGACCATCTCGCCACTCGATCGAGACGCCCTCAAAGAGACGGCCCAGAAGACCGGCAAGGTTCTCGTCGTTCACGAAGACAACCTGACCGGAGGCGCCGGCGCCGAACTCGCCGCCCTGATCGGTGAGCACTGTTTTGAGTGGCTCGACGGTCCCGTTCGTCGCGTCGCCGCCCTCGACATCCCGATCCCCTACGCCGGCCCGCTCGAGGACGCGACTTTACCCTCAGTCGATTCGATCGCCGAGGCAGCTCGACAGCTCGCCCTCTACTGACCCAACTCGCTGCCCAAGTGCGGTGACCACGACTCTGAGTGGCCTCGGACGATCACCCAAGTAGGGATTCCCTGGTCTCTTAGCATTTGTTATTCTCGCCGGTCGCGCTCCGGCTGAGTCCTCGCCGCCTCCTACCGCCAAAACTCAGGAGATAAATCCCATGTCCGCCGAAATCCGCCTGCCCC
>CAYZYD010000490.1:0-3549 GCA_964482505.1 uncultured Planctomycetia bacterium
GAGCCGTAGCTTTGTGACAAGGCTCAGGATTTTGTCTTATTCCCTACTCTCCTGCGCCAAGTCATTCTTAACGGGGCTGTCGTCGATTTTGTTGTCGTCCTGGGAATGGGTTGGCTTCGATTGCTTGAGAGCCGCGAGTCTTCGCGTCTGAGCACGGTTTGGGGTGAGTTCTTCGCAATCTTCTAGACACCAATCGATCAGCTCCTGCCTCCCGCTTCTTAACGCGAGTTCGGCGAGTCTGAGGCGAGAGCTGACCGATCGAGGGTTCTTGCGCACGGCTTCGCAGAACTGCGCTTCCGCCTGATCGAAGGTACTCGCCAATTCTTCCTGGTGACCGAGAAGATGGTTCCAGAGGTAGGTGTCGGGAAGCCCAGGCGACAAAAGCAGCGCCTTATGGTAACTCGCGCTCGCGATGTGGGAGTATCCGTGGTGGTGGAAGAAGATGCCGAGCCGGCCGTAATCCCAGTGGTCGGGTTCTCGAGCGGACTGAAGCAGCCCCGCGAGTTGGCTCTCGCGTGACTTCTCGAGCGACTCTAAAAAATCATCTCCGACCGGTGGAAGCTCGAGCTCGACGAGGAGTTGATCGAGGTGGGGTTGGGCGAGGATTCGCACTGTTTCAATTGTGGACTCGGATCCGGAATCGGAACTCTTCCGGCACCCGAGGCCCGCGAGCGCAACTGCTGCGAGTACGATTCCGGCCCCCATCCCCGGCACGAAGCCGAGCCAGAGAGATCGTCCTCGAGGGGCTGGAATTGCCAAGCGCTTGCAGTTCTCACGAGTCGTCATGCGCGAACTCCGTATTTTCAGCATTTGGAATCGCCACTGGGCGGTGGCAAGTGGGAAGGCGGGGCGGACTGTAAGCCGCCTCTACTCCAGAGCGTCGATTCTCTCAGAGTGCTGGTTTTAAAAGCCCACAGACTCGGTTGAATTCTTGGCGTCGCGAGAGGTCTCGGATTACCTTACAGCCAGACTTCAACCATTCGGCTGGTGGAATTTCTGGCATAATCTTGCTAAAAGAAGCCAACGCTAGCAAGAAGAAGCGGATAGCAGAGACCAAACTGCGCTCTTTTCGGGAAAGCTTCCCGATCCTTAACACTTCTATTCGGGAGTCATTAGGGAGCCCTCGATCGCTTTCCACCCACCTCGATGGGGTTAGGCTCGAACGCGACACCATGAGGAGAATGGGCTCTCGTAATTGAGCTCCCGTCGGTTTTTGGGCTTCGTGGTCGGAAGATAACCGCAGGGTTTTTAGGCTTCTCGCTTGCTGTCCCCTATTCGTTGTTTGGTTTTTGGAAGAATGACAGGCCGATCGCTATGGCAGTAAGGAAACGGGTTAGGCGGCAAACACGCCCACTGGAGGCAGACATTAATATTGCGGAGACCAAAGAGACGAGCGTCTTTTTCCTCGACAGCAACACGTCGACGATCGAAGCGCTTCGACCCATACTTGAAGAAGCGGGATATCAAGTCATCGGAACGACTTCCCGCCAAGCGTTCATGCGTGCCTTTGGAAATGGTAGTGCGGCTACAGTAATACTCGATCTCTGCACCCCTGAGCTCGGCAGCCTCGAGATTCAGCGGTGGCTTCGCAAGGAGCACCCCGACGTACCGGTCATGGTAATGACGGGTCACGGGCACGTCTCGAAGGCGGTGGAGGCGATGCGACAGGGAGCTTTTGACTTCGTTGAAAAACCACTCGATCCGAAGTCGTTCGTATCGAGAGTCAAAGCTGCCGATTCCCTCGCCCAACAGAATCGCTTGGTCAGACGGCGGGCCGATGTTTTTGTCAACCGTCTCGAAACCCTCACTCCAAAGGAGCGGCAGGTCGCCGATCTCATCGTCGAAGGCAAGACCACCAAGGAGATCGCTCACCAGTTCGGAGTCAGCACCCAAGCGATCGATGCCCACCGCGGCCGGCTCTTTAACAAGCTTTCGGTCGATCGAATTCCATACCTGATCCGCTGCTACTTTGAAGCGGGGTTGCTCGACTGGACGCGGGTTTCGTCACCGACTGAAGAGCAACCGGTATAACTCCTTTGGAATCGCTGGGCGGTGCGCTCTCCTCAGCGGATACGACCTCGTAAACGGGCTTCTATTCGCGATCTCCGTGTTGGGGTTTTATCTCAAACTTGCTGAACACGAACAGCGAGTAGAGAAAGCCCACGGTCGCCACTATTAAGAGTCCGTACAACCCGTGGCTTCCTTCAGAGTATAGTTGAAAGTCGACGTTTCGAGGGTTGAACGCTTCTAGCGATCGCCAAGAGGGTATTCGATTCCACAGTTCGGAATAGACGCGGTGGAGCAGGGGGAGCTTTCGAATGGGTAAGGCCGAGACCGCGACGATGAACTCGATGCTTACCCAATAGCCCGACGCAATCGCTGACGGGCGTGGAAGCGTCAAGGCGATGACCGAGTAGAGAGAGAGATTGGCCAGAACGGCCAAGAATGTGATCCAGAAGTAGATCCCCAGAATCGCGAAGAGGGATTGTCCCCGGAGGCTCGATTCAGCAACCGGCGGGGTGCCGAAGAAGCAGGCGGCATAAAGAGCGAGAACTCCGATCCAAATCAGAAGAGTCACGGAGACGCCGGTCGCCAGATAGCGGTTTGCAAAGAAAGTGCTGCGCCCCAAGCGTCGGGTAATAAGATAAATCAACGTCCGCTTGTCCGCCTCACGACTGATCATCGAAGTCCCAAAAAAGAGGGAAAGTATCGGGAGGATCACGAGAAAGAAGCCGACCCCCATGACAAGATGGAACATCTCAAGGGGTCGAAAAGAGCCGGTATTGAAGAGACGAATGAGCATCACGATCGGCGTCGGCACGAGTACCAGCCCCGCGACGACGAGGGTACTCGGTCGCAAGAGCGTGCTGGAGACTCCAAAACGAAACTGAGTCAGGTGGGCGCTCAGGGTTTGCATCAATACTCCGACAGCGAGTCGTAGAGGGCTTCGAGGCTTTCGTTGACCACCGCCAATTCTCCGACGGGGCGACCGTCGAGGGAGGCGGCGCTGACAAACTCCAGGAGTTGCGAAGCGTCGTTGACGTCGATCAAAATTTGGTCGGGAGCTTCGACCAGGGCGGCCGTGACCGAATCGAGTCCGAGCAGATCTTGGGCGAACTTGCGGGCACCTTCGACGCGAATTCGATAGCGAGCTCGGAACTTGTCACCCAGCCGACCTCGAAGCGCTCCGAGCGCGCCTTGAGCTCGGACTCGGCCGTGATCGATCATCAAGACCCGGTCGGTGAGAGAGCCGACCTCATGCAGAACGTGGCTCGCCAGCAGCAATGTCTTGCCACGATCGGCGAGTTCGCGAAAGAGAGCCGCAATCTCATGACGCCCCACGGGGTCGGCCCCGGTGAAGGGTTCGTCGAGTAAGAGGATCTCGGGGTCGTGGGCTAAGGCTTGGGCGATTTTGAATCTCTCTCGGATCCCCTTCGAGCAGTTTCTGAGCTTTTTGTGTCGCTCTTCTTTCTTCCCCACAAACTCGATCGCCCGGTCAGTCGCTTCTTTCGCTTCAGCGGCGGATTCACCGTGGTGTTCCGCGGTCAA
>CAYZYD010000491.1:0-3548 GCA_964482505.1 uncultured Planctomycetia bacterium
GCCGCATGACCGACAACGTCTTCAGCCGCATGACCGACAACGTCTTCGGCCGCGTGACCGAAAGCGTGGTCAGCCGCGTGCGCGATGCCGGGCTCGGCGACAGCCCCTTCGTCCAGCGCCTCCGGCCGCCGGCGCGGCTGGTGGGTCAGCTCGCGCGGGGCTGGTCGACGGAGCTGCTCCGGACGCCCTCGTCAAAAGCCGCCGGTCGCGCGCGGCAGAATCGACCCCAGCGCCCCCGGCTGGGGAGGAGCTCGATCTGATGCGCCGAGTTAAAGAGCTCTCGGAACAGCCAGACGAATAAACGAACCGAGGTCGCAGGTAGGACGGTGCTTGGGGTACGGGAAGCACTGGGTTCTGGAAGCACTGGGAGCGCCATCTTAAGTCGGGCCGACTTTTTCAATGGGCGGCCAGAACTCAACCTACAAGAGTCTCATGACTTCCGTCACTTGACCGGCAGCGCGCGAATGCTACTATCTCCGGCTTGAGACGACGGAGGATTGTGTGTCCTGGTGCTCCATCCAGGCCCCGAAGGCCGTCTCTAATTCGGACACGGTCGGACTCGACTGACTCTGATCCATCACAACGAATTCGCTCTCGAGAGATATCTTTGGCGGAGAGCGCAAGGTAGAACGGCCGGAAGGAAGGTCTCCATGGCTAAGGCACCCAAGCGTGGCGGCGCGAAGAAAGCCGCAGCGCCGCGAGCCGGAACCAAGAGTAAAAGCAAGGCCAAGAGCTCGGGCCCCCCGAAGAGGAGCGTGCAGAGGTCGAAGCCCGCTGCCGTCAGTGGAGGTCTCAGCGTTCTCTGTAGCGAATGCTACTCCGAGTTCACGCTCAACCCGAAAGCAGAAGCGGGTTCGAAGATCACCTGCCCGAGCTGTATGCACATGGGAGAGGTCGCCGAAAGCGACGTCATGGCCCAGATCTCGATCGCCAAACGGCAAGAGGGCAGCTGGCTGCGGTTCGGATTAATCTCGGGGATTGTCCTAGCGGCACTCTCGCTGACCTACGGAGCCCTGGTCGCGCGTGATCCCAATCTCTCCTCGGGTATCACTTATGGCTTGATCGGCGCCATGGCGCTCTTCCTGGTCGGCGCGATCTACTCGGCAGTTCGCTACGAGTCGAACCGCTACGAAGTTTACTTCTAAGTCGCATCCTCAGAATCTTCGACCTCTTCAAAGATCTCTTCAAAAAAAAAGACCCGAAGCGACGACGACGTCGCTTCGGGTCTTTTTGTTTTGACCGACAGGGAGCTTACAAGCTGACGAACGTTCCGTAGTTCTCGCTCGCGAGGCGTCGCATCAAGTCTTCCGCCACGGGGTCGAGCTTAAACCCGATCGTATGAATCTTGACCTTGCGCTCGCGATTACGCTCCCGAACTTTCTCAAGGATCGCATCGGTCTCGGTGTACTCTCCCGCGGTGGGAGCACCGTCTGAGAGAAAATAGATCGTATCGACGTCGGGATCTTCGAGCGCCAACATCACGCTATTGTAGATATTGGTTGTCCCGCCCTTTGTCGGCTTGAGCGACCCGACAAAGGCGAGCGCTTGCTCTTTTGTCTTCTCATCTTGCCGGATGAGTTTCGCCTGCCAGGCCGAGCAGGTGGCATCGAAGGTCAGAATATTAAAGAAGACCCCAGTGCGGAGCGATCCGATGATCTTTAAGAGCTCTCGTCGGGCCACCTGCATCTTGGTCTTGTTGTTCTTCGGCTTCTCCTCTTTTTTGGGCTCAACCTCTCCTTCACCCTCCGGCTTCTCGCCCGGTTTGGGCTTCTTGCGCCGCTGCCCGAAGTAGGGCTCCTCCATACTTCCCGAGAGATCGAGCACGAACGAGACGTGACTCGACAGCACTCGGAGGCCGTAGTAACTCCCGGTCTTTGAGTCTTGTGGATTGGCAAGTAGCTCCTCGAACTCCTCCTGGGAGATGCCCTTGATCTCGACCTTTCCCTGGTTGTCCTTCCACCACTGCCTCCAACCCGCCGCGTCAGTACCACGATCGGTCCCCGTGAGCCAGATCAGCGTATCGATCACATCATCTTTAAGCCGACCCTGTGATTCATCGAGCAGTTCGATCAGCGGCTCCATGGTCGCTTCGCCTCCGATCTTTCGGACCGCTTGGACCGCAGCAATCTGCACTTCAACGCGTTTTGAATCGAACTTATCGAGGATCCGTTCAAGCATCTTGGGATCCTTGGTGTCGCCCAACAGGTCGATCCCGATCACTTGAACTTCCCAAAAATGGCTGTCGCTCGCCTCGATGAACATCGAGGTGTACTCCTCGGATTTGAAATCCCGAACCGTGAGCAGCACTTCTTTCATCACGTCCGGATCGTCGTACCGGTAGAGACGAGCGATTTTCTTGAGCGCGGGCTCGTATTTGAGACCGCGCAAGATTCGGACGAGCTTCGCCTGGCCAGGAGTACGGATCTTACGATGACCAAGCAGCTTGGTGAGCCCCTTGGCAAACTCCGGGTCCCGTCGATCCTGAAAGATATCGAGGACGATCAATTGGGCGGGCGGACTCAAGGTCGGCACGGTCTTCCAGCCCTGCTTAGCGAGCCAACTATTGATTTCGGGGTCGTCGGCTTCGTAGAAGCAGTGCTTGATCAAGCCATGGCTATGACTCTCGAGATGGTCAAACGACTCAGACACAAGGAATCGAGTCCCAAGCGCGGTGAGGTTTTTTCCACCCATATGTCGGATCACCATGTTCTTGAGTGAGGGATCCTCTTTGGGTCGCTTCACGATTTCGATGAGGTACTCCACCGCAGGATCAAAACGAAGTGCCGCCAACTGCTCGATGTACGGTTCACTCTCGTGCGGAGGACGTTTCGGATCGGCCTCGAGATCACGTTTGATCACGAGGAACTTCTTCGCATTTGCTTTCCGCAAGCGTTTATCGCTCGCTTCGAGCCCCGATGAGAATCCGATCCCTAACCAGAGAACCAAGGCCCACCGAGTTATTCGGATCATACGAGTCGAGTTCATGAACGGGTTTATTCGGATCATCGCGGTTTTGTTACCCAAGCTTGCGTCATTTTGGTGACACACTTTTGAATTCCTCTCAAGAACCCTCACGCGCTAGGCGATATGAAGGTTGTCAGTTCACCAAGGGCCTCCGCAGGTATCCCCTCTCCCTCGGAGGTCCGCTTTTTTATCTCACTCTCCGCCCCGCCCTACTGACACCCAACGAAACAATGCTCGATCAAGAGAGCTCGCGGACCCACCCGAGCCCGCAACCTCGGTCTCTCGCCATGTATCGGAAGCAGGGTTCGCTTCAGTCCCGTTGCGAAGCAGGTATCGTGATGGTTCTCGGCCGTTGAATGACGCAACAGAAGGTGAGCCAGCCCAGCAGCCCGCCCGAAAACTGCTTTCGACGCGGGAGGTCGAGATTTCGAGCTTGTCATCGGGAGACCAGTGTCCCGGGCGAATCGAAGGCGTATTGGTCATACGTCGAGGTTCGCCGGGGGCGCTGGGCGAAGGAAGCTCGGCCTCGCGCGCGGAATGAGTTTTCGGGCGGGCTGCTAGTGTCCTGTTCGGAAAGTTCGAGT
>CAYZYD010000492.1:0-3530 GCA_964482505.1 uncultured Planctomycetia bacterium
AGATTCTCGAGGAGGGGATCACCGAGTGCGGTAGCCTCGCGAGCTTCACCGCGGTCGGGTCGGCCTACGCGACGCACGGAGAGATGATGATTCCGTTCTTCATCTTCTACTCGATGTTTGGATTCCAACGCGTCGGTGATTCGATCTGGAGCTTTGCCGATCAACGCGGCCGAGGCTTTCTCTTGGGCGCGACCGCGGGTCGTACCACGCTGAGCGGCGAAGGGCTTCAGCACCAAGACGGTCACAGCTTGCTCGTCTCCACGACGGTTCCCCCCTGCCGTTCTTACGATCCGGCCTATCATTACGAGCTCGCCTGTATCGTCGAGCACGGCCTCGATCTGATGATCACCCAAGACCGCGACGTCTTCTTTTACATCACGCTCTACAACGAGAACTACGACCACCCGCCGCTTCCCGAAGGAGTCAAGGAACAGATCATTAAGGGGCTCTACCCCGTACGGTCGAGTTCAAGCGAACACTCAGAGCGCGTCCGAATTCTCGGGAGTGGACCCCTCTTACGTGAGGCATTGGACGCGGCTGAGATCCTGGAAGAGAAATATCAGGTAGCAGCGGACGTCTTGAGCGCCACGAGCTACCAAGAGCTCCGCCGGGACGCGCTCTCCAAAGAGCGCGCGGCTCGAATCAATCCCGATCGCGAGCCTGAGACTCCCTATGTGACCGAAATGCTTCCGGCGGGGGGAGGCCGAGTCTTCGCTGTCTCTGATTACATGCGGACGGTTCCCGAACAAATCGCTCGTTGGGTTCCCGACGGTTTGATTCCGCTCGGTACCGAGGGCTTCGGTATGAGTGACGATCGCGAGGCGCTCAGACGTTTCTTTGAGATCGACACTCCAGCGATCGTCTACACCGTCCTTTGCGACCTCTACCGATCGGGCAAAGTCGAACGGAAGAAGCTCGAGGAAGCGCGATCCGAGTTTGGACTCGAATTCCGAGAGTCCCACCCGTGGGATCGTTAATCTGCAGATCATTGATTTGCAGCCTGAACGAACCCCCTAAACGACTCTTGCAGCGCGGAAGGAACGCTCGACGTGCGGCGATTGAATGTCGACGCCGGGATCGATTGGCTTGAGAATCGGCCCCGCGGGACCGCCTCGGTTGCCGTGGTCGCGATGCTCGTCCTCATCTGCTGTATCAACTGCCAGAGTGATTCTGGCCGTAGGATCGCGCCGAGCAATTTCGTAAAGACCCCCTACTCACCGCGCGAGAGTTGGACTCGGACCTTCGGGGATTCAAACGCCATGGTCCCCCTTACGCTCGTCGAAAGGGTGACGATCCACCACGACGCAGCGTACGCGAGTCCCCGCATGACGCGGTCGAGCGCCGTGAGAAGACTTGAGTCGATTCGGAAGTTTCACGCCGAGGAGCGCGGTTGGAGCGACATCGGATATCACTTCCTTATCGACCCGCACGGGACCCTTTGGGAGGGACGCGACCGCCAGTTCAGAGGAGCGCACGCAGGGAACCAGGCACTCAATCACAATAACTTGGGGATTTGCCTGCTCGGCAACTTTTCAGAACAGCAAGTACCGAAGGCTCAGCGGGACGCTCTGGCCGCGTTTCTGGACCGGCTCCGCGAGCGATACCGTCTGGCGGCTGCCGATATCGCGGTGCACTCCGAGCTCGTCTCGACAGAGTGCCCCGGAGCTGCCTTGAGAGCCTGGGTCGAGAGTTACCGTTCTGAGATCAGCCGTTAAGACCCCCGGGCTAGCGGTTCGGGTGGCTCGGCCACTATATAAAGAAAGCCCGAACCATGGGTCCGGGCTTTCTGGGCATGTTCTGACTTTGTCGACTACGTTCGTCCGTAGCCGCGCCGCTTAATAGCGGTAGTACTCGGGTTTGAACGGGCCATTCACTTTGACGTGAATGTACTCGGCTTGCTCTTCTGAGAGTTTCGTCAGCTTGGCTCCCAGCTTTTCGAGGTGTAGCCGCGCGACCTCTTCGTCGAGATCCTTGGGCAGAACGTGAACTCCGAGTGGGAAGTTGTCGGTCTCGTTCCAGAGCGCCATCTGTGCCAATACTTGGTTGCAGAAGGACGCCGACATTACAAATGACGGGTGCCCCGTAGCGCAGCCAAGGTTTACGAGTCGACCCTCGGCGAGAATGATCACGTGCTTACCGTTCGGTAGCGTGTAACGATCCACCTCGGGTTTGATCTGCTCTTTCTCGATCTTCGGGTGATCGTTCAGATAGGTTACGTCGATCTCATGATCGAAGTGACCGATATTGCAGACAACCGCGTCGTCGGGAAGCTGCTCGAGGTGCTCGCCGCGAACGACGTCACGACAACCCGTGGCCGTCACAACGATGTTGGCGATCTTGCAGGCTTCTTCCATAGTGACGACCGAATGGCCTTCCATCAGTGCTTGCAACGCGCAGATCGGATCGATTTCCGTCACGACGACTCGCGCACCCGCTCGGGCGAGCGCTTGGACACAGCCCTTGCCGACGTCACCGTAACCAGCCACGACCGCGGTTTTACCCGAGATCATCAAGTCGGTGGCGCGCTTGATTCCGTCGAGGAGCGACTCGCGACAGCCGTAGAGATTGTCGAACTTGCTCTTCGTAACCGAATCATTGACGTTGATCGCGGGGACTTTGAGTTCGCCCTTTTCCGCCATTTGATAGAGGCGATGAACTCCGGTGGTCGTCTCTTCGGAAAGACCCTTGATCTCGGTGAGGTACTGCGGGAATCGCTGGTGTACGATCTGGGTCAAGTCACCCCCGTCGTCGAGGATCATATTGAGCGGTTTGCCACCCTCAAAGACGAGCGTCTGCTCGATGCACCATTCGTACTCCTCTTCGCTCATCCCCTTCCAGGCGTAGACCGGTACCCCAGTGGCTGCAATGGCCGCCGCGGCGTGGTCCTGGGTCGAGAAGATGTTGCAGGAGCTCCACTGCACCTCGGCACCGAGGGCAGTCAAGGTCTCGATCAGAACGGCGGTTTGAATCGTCATGTGAAGACACCCGGCGATTCGCGCCCCTTTCAGGGGTTGATCCTTGCGATACTTCTCGCGGATCGCGATGAGACCGGGCATTTCGTTCTCTGCGATGACGATCTCTCGACGGCCCCAGTCGGCTAGGGACATGTCTTTGACTTTGTAAGCAGGCTTGGTGCCTGTGCTTAACTCACTCATGGTTTGCTTGTACCTTTCGGTGGGGTGGGCTTTTATCTCTTTATCAAGATACACAGATATATCGGTTTGTAAAGCTCCTCTCTCAACCCGATTTTGAGAGAATTCTTGCGCGCGTGCAGGCCCCGTTTTCTTCAACCCCCCCTATCGCCCTTGCACTTTCTGGGGCGTGATCTATCGTCGGTAAGAGCTGCTCAGAACGGATTCTGCATGAACGAGACTATCGAGAACCTCTACGACGAGGATCGTATCTTCCCTCCTCCCCCCGAGTTCGCGGCACAGGCGAATGCCCCAGCCGAACTCTACAAACACGCTCGCAACGCCCGGCTGGGTTACTGGGAAGAGCGCGGCTATGCCCGTCTCGGCGACCCATGGTGC
>CAYZYD010000493.1:0-3523 GCA_964482505.1 uncultured Planctomycetia bacterium
CTCCCCTCACGCGACTCTCTGAAGCAGGAGGTCACTCAGCGCCTAGAGAGCCTCGACGGCGTCCGGAGCGTCCAGGTCCTCGAAAAGGCGGCCCCACCACCTCAGGCGCCCACGTCAGGCAGCTCCGCCCCCGGAGCCTCTCCGGTGCCGAGTGGGACTCAGCTTCCTGGGATTAAGCACGTCCTCGCCGTGGCGAGCGGCAAAGGTGGCGTTGGAAAATCCTCGATCGCGGTCAATCTCGCGGTGGAGCTCGGCAAGCGATTTCGCGTGGGTCTTCTTGACTCAGACGTCTACGGTCCGTCGGTCCCCAAAATGCTCGGACTCGAAGCCGCCCAACCCCGAGTGACTCCAGAAGAGAAGATCCTTCCGATCGAGGCCTTTGGGATTCGCACCATGAGTATCGGGTACATGCTCGACGACGACTCGCCCGTGATATGGCGCGGGCCGATGGTGACGGGTTTATTACGCCAGTTCCTCGAGCAGGTCGTCTGGGGAGAGCTCGACTATCTTATCCTGGATCTCCCACCGGGTACGGGTGACGCCCAACTCACGTTGACCCAATCAATCGCACTCTCCGCCGGGCTGATTGTGACAACTCCTCAGGACGTTGCGCTCCTCGACGTCCGGCGTGGAATCCAAATGTTCCGGCGCGTCAATGTGCCGATCTTTGGGATAGTCGAAAACATGAGTTACTACGAATGCCCGAAGTGCGGCCACCAAGAGGCGATTTTCTCAACCAAGGGAGGCAAGGTCGCCGCGGATCGAGAGCGGGTTCCCTTCCTCGGCTCGATCCCGATTGCTTCTTCTTATGCGATGGGCGGCGACGCGGGACGACCAGTCGTCATATTCGAAGAAGAATCCGAATTCGCCAAAGTGATCGCCAAGATTGCAGAGAAAGTCGCCTCGGAATTCGTTTCGAGTTGACCCGGAGGATTTTTAACTCCGGTGAGCGCGAAACTGGGCTAGCGCAGCTCTCAAGACCTGGTCGGGGAGCAGCTGAGAAAGGCAAGGATGCCCCGGCCGGGGACAACGTTTGAGGTGACACGGGGAACACTCGATCTCGCGCCTTATCACCTTCGCCGTCGGGTCGGGGAAGGCCGTATATCGGGGGTCAGTTGGGCCCATCAGACAGAGCGAAGGCGTGCCGAGGGCGCGAGCACAATGCCAGGGACCCGTGTCGGTCGTTATCAGAAACTCAGCCTCCGAAATCGCCTGCTTGAGCCGATCGAGCAACAGTATATCTGAGTGAGTACTCACAACTCGCTCGCCGACGGCTTGGGCAAGACGCGCGACGAGAGACTCCTCTCCCGGACCGCAGAGAAGAAGAGGTATCAGCCCCGTCTCGTCTCGGAAGTCAGCCACCACCCGGCTGAGCAGTTCTATGGGGTAAATCTTGCTTTCGCCGAACGAGGCACCGGCATTGACGGCAAAAAAAGGCTGGTCCGGCTCGAGTCCAAGCTTACAAAGCTGAGCCCGAGTTGGTTGCTCAAGTTCAGCCGGCCGCGGCAACTCGGGTCGAAACTGGGTCGAATTGACTCCGAGGAGCGCGACGAGTTCCAGATACTGAAACACCATCGGAACCGGTAGATAGGGATTCTGGTCTCGGCGCGCCCGCCAGTACTTCGGCCACCTTCGCGCCACCGCATTTTGAATCCCCGGGATCGAAACCAGCAGTCGCTTCCAAAGGCGTAAACCGCGGGAGCCAAGGTTTCGATGCGCCCGGAGAGAGTGGGTTAGAAGCGGTCCTCTACCCTCGCGGGCGTAACCCACCCGCAACGGTACTCCAGCTCGGTAAACTTCCCAGGCCGAGCGAAATGAGTGGGGAAGAATCACTGCGAGTGCGGGAGCAAACTTCTCGATGGCGGTGACATTCTCAGACGTCGACTTACCAATTGGGATGAATTGGTCGAAAAGTTCACCACCGCCGAGCAACGCTTGCAGGAAACCGCGCCCTTGCACGGCAATCGTCGCCCCTGGCTGCGCCTCCCGCAAGGCCCGCAGAGCCGCAGTCGCCATCACTGCATCGCCGACCCAATTCGGAAGACGCACGAGGAGCCTATCGGCTTTCAATTCGACGCCGCCACTCGAAGCCCACTTCACTTCAGATTGCGGAACCGATTCTTGTCGTGCGAATAGAGAAGCGCCTGATCACCCGAGACGAGGCCCTCCTTGTAACGACTCATAATCGAGTCATCCATGAGCTGCATACCGTCACCGCGTCCCGACTCGATGACAGAGACGATCTTACTAACAGCACCCTCCCGGATGATGTTTCCGAGACCACTGCTCGGAAAAAGTATCTCATTGACGGGGACCCGCCCTTTGCCATCTTTCTTTGGCATCAGCAATTGAGCGACAATCCCACGCAGAGAGACCGAGAGCATGGTGCGAATCTGGTTCTGCTGCTCCTCGGGAAAGACGTCGATGATCCTATCGATCGTCTTGGCGGCACTGTTGGTATGCAGCGTCGCAAAGACCAGATTACCCATCTCGGCAGCGGTGATCGCGAGCCCAATCGTCTCCAAATCTCTCAGCTCACCCACCAAAATCACGTCGGGATCTTGCCTGGATGCGTTACGCAATGCCTCGGCAAAAGTCTCGGTGTCCACACCGACTTCACGCTGCGTAATGACAGAGTTCTTGTTTTGATGCACGAATTCAATCGGCTCTTCGATCGTTAGGATATGGCGAGCCGTGTTGCGATTAATAAAGTCGATGAGCGCAGCGAGCGTTGTGGATTTTCCGCTTCCCGTGGGTCCCGTCACAAGGACTAGACCATTTTTCATCTTACAAAATCGCTCAATCTGCTTGGGGACCCCGAGATCGTCAACCGCGAGGATCTCCTCGGGAATGATTCGAAACACTCCGGCCATCCCGTGTTGCTGCCGGAAGTAGTTAGCCCGAAATCGTGCCACCCCCGGAATCGCGTAGGCCCAATCGAGATCATGGACCTCGAGGAACCGATTACGGCGGCGGTCGTCGAGAACGGATAATAGAAGGTCTTCGACCTGCTCGTTTGTCATGGGAGGTTGATTGAGAGGTCTCAGTTTTCCGTGCACTCGGATCTTCGGTGGCATTCCCGCCGACATGTGCAAGTCAGACCCTTTGGACTCTCGAATCTTTCGAAGATATTGATCGATCTTTGCTTCAGTCATGGTGCTCCCTCCCTACTGTCTAAACCGAGACGGGTCTTCGGCTCGATAAGTTGCTTCTTCGCGCGTGATGATTCCTTTGTTCATAAGCTCGAGTAGCGAATCATCCATCGTACACATTCCTCGATTGCGCCCAGTCTGGAGCACAGAAGGGAGTTGGTAGGTCTTGTTCTCTCGAACCATGTTTGCGACCGCCGGGGTGGCGAACATGATCTCGAGGGCGGGTTCTCGACCGAGTCCGTCAGCTCGACTCACCAGTTGCTGAGAAATCACTCACCGCAAAGATTCAGACACCATGGCTCGTATCTGGTCCTGTTCCTTAGGAGGAAAGACCTCGATCACTCCATCGATTCATCGAATTGCGTTGGTCG
>CAYZYD010000494.1:0-3522 GCA_964482505.1 uncultured Planctomycetia bacterium
GACAAAGAACTCACCGCTCTGGGGATCACGAGTCATCTGATACGGGCTGTAGGCGGGAGGAATGAAGTTCCTCTTGATGACCGCGCCGCGCCCCACTCGAACTTCGCAACGTCGACTCTCCGCCTCGATACCTCCGCTCACGGGAATCAACTCGTAGCGGTGAAGCCCAAGACTCGGGTCGGAATCGACGTAGCTCGTCGCGTCTCCCGTCAGGCTGGTGAGCAGCGCGCCGTCGCGGCGCACTTGGATTTCGTCGTAGGGGCCGTTGTTCTCAAATTCGATCACGACCTCGTCGACAAAGGTCGGAGTTGTACAACGCAAAAAGTCGAGAGGTGCTACGAGGGGAGGGGTCCGAGTCACTCGGTGGAGTTGTGCGGGTGAGGAGAGAGCGAGCACATAGCTGACCGGCCCTCCGAAGTTGCCGTTTACGACGGAATAGTAGCGCGAAGGTGAGCGGCGATTGACCGCCGCGAGGGGTAGCTGGAAGCCGGTACGAGCGCCGCTCGAGCCAGCAATACGCACCGCTCGCGTACTTCGTCGCTCGTCGACCGATCCCGACACGAGGTCGTACTGTTCAAATCCACTACCGATGTCCGGTACCCGGCTGATGCCAAGCATGTAGTGGTCGATAATCGTTGGGTCGGGCAGAGGCTCGATTTGTTCCTCGGGGTGGGGAAAGCTCCCGAGGACTTGCCCGTCGAGAGCGATGCGATAGACGACTCCCTTATTGAGTTCGACGGCCAGCAATTCGCCCAATCCTCCCGCTCCATCCCCATTGAAGGCGAGACTACCGATAAAGGGCGGTTCGTCCGGGTCGTCGGGGATTGCAACTTGAATCGGTAAGCTGGTCGGAAAAAAACTGCCATCGGTCTCGACCATCGTATTCGTCTCGGCATTAAAGAGAATGAACGTATCGCTGTTTGGCAAGTAAGTGATTCCAGTGAGAGTGTCATCCGGATCGAAGAAGGGCCCGTCGACTTGGTTGACAAATGAGAGGTCATTTTCGTAGATCGAAATCCGGTTGACGGCGTCGGTGACGTAGAGGCGCTGGTTGGAATCTTGAGTGATATCGATCGGAAATGTCACTCCGACCAGCGAGACAGAGCTCTCGACCTGTCCGGCTCCGACGACATCGACGCAACTCAGGGGCTCCGTCTCAAGTGTCCCCGCAATACCGGTCAGCGTGTACTCGTAGACTCCATCGGCGAGTTGATCGTCGACAAAAGCATTCGCGGTTCCCGATAGCACGCTGTAGAGCGCTCCATTGCGGTAGAGCTCAAGCTCATCGTAGCTCTGCCCAATCGACCAAGAGAGGGTCACCGTATCTCCCGAAGCGGTGCAATCAAAATCGAGGAGCTGGGCGATGGGAGGTAACTCACCGTCGACGACGAAGAGACCGGCAGTCGATTCGGAAGTTCCGTAGATCGCCGGGACAGCGGTTATCGTCACGGGATCGATGTATGGGGCTCGCACGATTCCACCGACTGCGTTGACTCCGGCGTCGAGCAGGCTAATCGCGAGACCCGTCGGCTGCCCATCTTCATCGAGTCGGTAAACTACTGGACCGTTACTATCGGCTCCTATGACATCGAATCCAATCAGGGTCCCCATGTCGTCGAGTATGAGCTCGATGCCCCCAGCCGGTGCGCCCGCCCCGAGCCCCGGAAAACCGTCGGGGTCATCGGGGTGGACAAAGGTGCGGATGATGTTGCCTGCGAGGTCAAACTCATAGATCAGCGATCCGACTGTCTCGACGACGAAGATCGATCCAAAGCCCGAGTTACCGTTCGGGTAGTAGGCGAGCCCGCGCGCAAAGGCTTGACCCAGTGGGTTGACGACGGGGATGAGTGGAAGCACGAGGTCGATCCCGTTTGCGAGCGGGGTGCCGGTGCGATCCACTTCGAGTAGTCGCATAGAAAATGGCTCGACACAGAGCAAGGAATCACGCGGGGGGTAGTAGGCGATTCCGGTGAAACCGTCGGCGGCAGGAAAGGGAGAAGGAAAGCTGCCGAGCGGGTTGAGGCCGGAGTCGAAGTGTCGGACGACGCCATCGATAAAGGAGGGGACCCAAAATGACTGGTCGGTGGGGTCGATCGTGATGCCTTGCGGCGCGAGACCACCGTAACTCGCCTCAAAGAGTAGGTCCCCGCCACTGGCCCAACTCAGGCTAGAGCTTGCGAGTAGTAGGAAGAGCAGAGCACAACAGAGCGGGGAACGATGATTCGTATTCAAATCGAGGGCTCCTTTTGCCCGAGGTCTCAAGAGTTAATTGGTGACGAAAAGATGCCCATAAAACGCAAAGCATGTGCAGGCGCGCTCTGCCAAGCGGCTCGTTAGCCACACAAAAAACGAGTCGCTGGAACCGAGCGAACCGGTCCTCGGATTTTAGAGCGCCGCGCCGAGCGCACATCGAATTTATCGGGGATTCTCAAATTCCGAAAATTTGGGCAGTTTCTGGTGCAGTCGAGCGGCGCTTGGATCGATGACCCATGAGGATTGTCGAATCGGGCCATGGAAACCCGCGCTCCGAAGGAACGAGAAGCGCCGCAAAGTGGTCGGTTGGCGGCTTTTCAGTGCTCCAATGCAAGTCCTCGGTGGAAAGCTGCCTCGGGAAGGTTCTCGCGAAACACGGCGACGGCCGCGGCCGGCCCGGCCTCAAAACCAAAGCACATTTTCGGGCAGTGGACTTTAACGGAGGACTCGGGTCCCAACTCGCCGTCCATTGACCACGTGGTTGGCGCCCGCGCCTCATCGACGAATTCACGAGTTCGACTGAAACACCGATTCGGTACCGATTCATCCTTTGCGGTCCACTAACCCGCATCATTCACGAACTGCCTAGCGGGCGTCTAACGACTTCGCAGCAGCGGACTCATGAATATTGTGGGTTAGGAGTCGATAGCCCGACTGGAGAGGAACACTCTTGCGTTCATGTCTGGTGCTCCTCGTTCTCCTGGCGTCATCCCCAAGCGGGGGACAAGAGGTCCGCGACCCTAACTCCGAACTCGTCGAGGTCATCAAGTGGCGGCAGTCCTCAAAGCAAGACCTCATCCGCTATCTCAAGTTTGGGCTCTACAGCGTCGGGATCGGACTCGGAATCTGGGTCGTCCACCGCGGTGTATCCTGGGTGACGCAATCTCAATCGAGCTCGAAGCGTCGAAGTCCAGCCAAGAATTCGCGAAGACTGAGTCGCGCCGAAAGGTCATTCGTCGACCATCTATCAGAAAAGGGAAGGGACAAGCAGGTGACGCAAGAGCGGAGTCGTTTTGAAAAAGCCGTCGAAGCCAACCGGTCGCTTTTTCACGGAGACGCAGAAAATCGTCAAATGTTATCGAGCGTGAGGAAGAAGCTCGGCTGGACTTCCTCGCCGACTTTGGACCGGTCTTCATCTCGCCGGGGGTCTCATACTCAAAACCCACCCCTAGATCTCAATCAAGAGATGGAGCTCTTTGGGACCGACAAGAAGGCCGGATTTTGTCTCAGAGCCACGGTCGTCTAATTTGACGAAACTGGGATGAATTT
>CAYZYD010000495.1:0-3520 GCA_964482505.1 uncultured Planctomycetia bacterium
CAGCTTGGCTACGGGGGCACGGGGCGAGGGCCTGAGTTGCTCGATGTCGGCGAGCGCGGGGGGCTCCGCGGCGTCGTTGCCAAAGATTGCCGGAGTCCCTACGAGCCGGGCCTCTCGCAGAACTGGAAGAAGATCGCGGCCCAGAAGACCGGGCCCGCCGGGCAGCATCTCTTTGAAGTTATCCCCGAACCGCGCCAAGGAGAGATCGCGAGTCGCGCTCCGCTCAGCAACTTGGACAAGGTCTACTGGCCCGACCAAGGGCTGACCAAAGGTGAGCTGCTCGAGTACTACTCGAAGATCGCCGATACTCTCGTCCCCTATCTGCGCGACCGGCCGCTCCACTTACGCCGTTTTCCCGACGGCGTCCGCGGCCAGAGCTTCTACCATAAGAACATCGAAAAGCAGCTCCCAGACTGGATCCCGACCGCGGAAGTTGCCGAGAAAGCCGGCGAGGTCGTTCGCTATGTTCTCTGTAACGATCGCGATACCTTGCTCTATCTCGTCAACCTCGGCTCGATCGATCTTCACCCTTGGTTCTCGCGCGCAGACCGGCAGGACTTTCCCGACTGGGCCGCGATCGACCTCGATCCCCAAGACGACGACTTCAAGGTCGTCCGCAAGCTCGCGCTCGAAATCGGCAAACGGTTGCGCGGGCTCGGTCTTCGCCCCGTCGTCAAGACGTCGGGTTCGCGCGGACTGCACGTCTATATCCCGATCGAACCGAAGTACTCCTACGGGCAAGCGCAGATGTTTTGCGAAGCCGTCTCGCGCTGGGTCGCACGCGACTACAAAGAGATCGCGACGCTCGAACGCAGCACTCAGAAGCGCGGCCGACGGGTGTACCTCGACACACTTCAGAATCGCAAAGGGCAGACGCTCGTCCCGCCCTACGTGGTCAGACCCGTCGAAGCGGCCACGGTCTCGACTCCGCTCGACTGGGACGAGCTCGCGGGCGACGTCCACCCGACCGATTTCACCATGAGAGAGGTGCTCGATCGGGTTGAGCGGCTCGGCGACCTCTTCCGACCGGCACTCGATGATCCTCAAGACCTCCTCCCCGCGATCGCCGAGCTCGAACGGCAATTCGGGCCGAACTCGTCGTAAGTCGAGCCCGGCGAACCACGCACGCCTCTTCCGACATTTTTTGAATTCGTCTGGCCAGGCGCCCGCGCGAGTTCGTCAGGGGGTCAGAGTTGAGGAAACTCGGATGTCTCCAACGTCGGTTGAGAAACGAGTGCGACCTTGGGATTTGGGAGCTTTTGGAATGCAGGTCCAGTTGCGATGACCGTTCGCGATGACGTCGATGATCTCGAGCGGATTTCGCATGGGGACGAAGGCGCTTGGGCGCGCCTCTACGAACGCCACCGGACCGCCGTCTTCCGCTACGCTTACTCCCTCTCAGGTGATTACTCGCGCGCCGAAGACCTGGCCCAAGAGGCGTTCACGGCGCTGCTCAAGCGACGCGTCCGCTGGCGCGACCGGAGCTCACTGCGTTCGTACCTGTTGCGGAGTGTGCACAACCGGTTTGTCGACGAGTACCGCAAACGAGCTCGACAAGACGACCGCGCTTGGGGCGAAGGTCGCGAAACAAGCGCACCCGAACGCGATGCACTCGAAGTCCGTGAGCGCCAACACGCGGTCTTACTCGCGGTCGACGCGCTCCCCGAGCCGCAACGCGACGTGGTTCGGTTACGCGTCTTCGGCGGCTTGAGCTACGACGAAATCGCGGCGCACGTCGGGGCCCCCGCCGCGACCGTCCGCAACCGCTACCGCGCGTCGGTGGAGCGACTCAAAGTGCAATTGGGAGAGAGATTCGCCGATGTCGACTGAGCACGAGTTCGAAGATTGGCTCCGCGAACAGCTCCCGGAGCCGAATGAGTTGACCGACGCCCGCATCCTCGCCGCGGGTACGCGCGTCTTCGAGAAGCCACGTCACTCTTCGCGTGGGTGGCGGGCCGCCGCTGCCCTCGTGATCTTCGGCCTGATCACATGGATCGCGCTGATCGCAACTCCCGACCCGCTCGAGTTCCGAGTCGCGCCGTCGACGACCGAACTCGCCGCTGCCGGACAGGGTCGTTTTCGAGTCGAAGCCGAGACGCGATACCGACACTCCGAAGGGTCCTCCACTCTCCAAATCGAACGAGGCACCGTGGTGGTCCTCGCTCGTGATAACGGCCTCGAGGTGACGTTCACCGAGGGGCGGCTCTCGCTCGCAACCGGCGAAGCGCGGTTGCGCCTCGAGCGTTTCGAACCCGGAGATTCTGGAGAGAAGGAAGACATGGGACCGCGAGCCAAGCTGCGCACCGTGATCGTTATCGCTGTCGTCGGTGGAGTCGGTTGGTACGAACTCTTCGGTGA
Organism: uncultured Planctomycetia bacterium; assembly: GCA_964482505.1. Taxonomy (GTDB): domain Bacteria; phylum Planctomycetota; class UBA8108; order UBA1146; family JAJFFE01; genus CAYZYD01. Next base: position 2,359 of record CAYZYD010000495.1, read on the forward strand.
ACGCACTGCGGTGAAGACGGGCAGTGAGCACAAGATCGAAATCGACGATCAAGCCAACGTTACCATCGAAAAGAACCCCGAAGCAGTCGACGCGTCCCCTCGGGCTGAGTCCATTCTGGCTGAAGATCCCATTCTGGGCGACGAGCCGGCTGCCGAAGTGGTGAGAGGCGAACTCATCGAGACCGAAGAAGAGACCATCCTCAAAGGGGTCGTCGTCGATCGGGTCACGGGAGAGCCGATTCCTGGGGCCACGATCAGCTGGGTCGTCGGTTATGCGACACAACAGACCTACTTCAAGCTCGACAACCAACGCTTCCGGCATGTCACCACGTTTATCGATGACCGCTCGGTTGAGCGACGGTTAAGGCTGCCCTATGAAGAGCTCGAGGGTCGCAAGCGGGAGACGATCACGCAGAGCGATGAGCGCGGCGTCTTTAAAGTCGGTCTCGGTTGGAAGGTCGTTCCCCCAGAAGAACTCGAAACCGAGGCTCCGCGGCAGAAGCTACAGACGCAGGCGAATGCGCGCTACGACCGCACGCTACTTCTCGTCGAAGCCGAAGAGTATCTCTCCCTCCCCGTCGGGCTCTTCAAGAGTGACGTCCCGACCAGGATCGAACTCGACCGCGCTCTCGAGCTTCGAGGTCAACTCCTCGACGAAGATGGGGGCATCCCGCGCGGTAATCCCGAGGAAGCCGAACTCCGGGTCAATCGGCTCGTCGATAAGGAGAATCAGGAGACGCTCTCCTATCGCGTCCGACTCGACCGCGACTTTCGCTTCCGGATTCCACTCGCTGTAGGCCAGAGCTTCACGCTGAGCTTCACGGGCCAGGGGTACCAGGACCACGAAGAATCGTTCGCACTCGAAGCCGACACCGAGATCGATCTCGTGCTCAAGAGCGTGCCACGGCTCGAAGGACGAATCACCGACGAGAGAGGCGAACCGCTCGCGGGCGTCAGTGTCGTGGTCCGCAGTCGCAAACCGGGATTGTTCTCGCGCGACTGGAACCACGCTCAGGCCACCACCGACAAAGAGGGCCTCTTCGTCGCTTCGATCTTCGGGGAGAAAGTCACACTCACCGCGTACAAGGATGGGTACAGCGTACTTGAAGAAGAAGAGATCAACGCGGCCGAGTTTGTCGAACGCGCGCTCCAGCCCGTCATC
>CAYZYD010000496.1:0-3510 GCA_964482505.1 uncultured Planctomycetia bacterium
TGATCGGCGATCGAGCGGGTAATCGCCTGCCGAATCCACCAGGTCGCATAGGTCGAGAACTTGTAGCCGCGGCGATACTCGTACTTTTCCACCGCCTTCATCAGACCGGTATTTCCCTCTTGAATCAGATCCAAAAAGGAGAGGCCGCGGTTTCGATAGCGCTTGGCGATGCTGACCACCAACCTCAGGTTCCCCGCTGAGAGTTTGCGTTTCGCCTGTTCGTAATCGGCGAAATAGCGGTTCATGTGGATGATCCGCGATTTGGTTTCGTCTCGAAATTCAAGACACTGCTTCTCACCGCGAACTAGCACCTGCTGTTCGTTTTCGAGGAGATCCTTGTCGACTTGCTTTAGCTTCTTACTGTTCCGGCGACGTCTGATCTTCTTCTCGGCATTGCGCTGCCGAGCCATATGAGCTCGGACCGAATCGCGGAGGCTGTCGAGAATCTCACGCCGATAAATCAACTCTTGAAGCAGATATCCGATCTTGTTCGCTCGAATCCCGATCCGCTCGCGCAACCTCTCTTTGTAGCGCTCCGAGAGCTTTTCGGAGAAGAGCTTCTCAAACTCCTGAACATTTTCTTGGTAGAGTCGCTCGATCGTGGCCAAGTTCTGACTGAGGCGCTGCATCATGTCTTCACGAGTTGGTTCACCCGAAGAGGGGGTCAACTTGATGACCTTGTCGATCGATTGGTCGCCGCACAGCACTTCTTGGGAGAGCCGGATCAAGGCGTCTTGGCAAAACCCGGAAGTGTAGATGGATTTACGGTATCGATCTCTCGAGGTCTCGATCGTCTTTGCGAGCAGCAGTTCTTCCGCTCGGGTAAGCAACGGTATCTCTCCCATTTGAGTGAGATACATCCGCACCGGATCGTCGATCTTGTCGGGCAGGAGGTCGCCCTTGTCGTTGCGAAGATCGTCGATTTGGACCGGATCGTCTTTGACCAAGATGCCGTGTTTTTCGAGCGTGTCATAGACGCGGTCAATCCGCTCGGGGGAGTTGCACTCTTCGGGGAAAAAGCTGTTGAATTCCTCGTAGGTGATGAATCCCTTTTTGCGACCCGTGCTGACCAGGCGTCGGATTCCCTCATCCATGGAGATGTTCGCCGGCTGGGATCGCTTTCGAGAGGATGAGGAGTCGTCGGGTGCAACGAAGACTTCTTCCTCAAACGGCGCCGCCCGCTCCGGATCGAAGGTCGGCTCTGCCTCGCTCCCGGCTGCGAATTCAAAGTCCTCGAGTTCTTCAAAGCCCGAATCTTCTTCGGTCTTTACCCCGGGTGCCGTCTCGTTCGACTCAGTGTCCGCCTCTGAAAGTTCAGTGTTAGTCCCTGAGAGTTTAGCATCGATCTCTTCGACGCTCATTGCGCACTCTTTCTAAAGTCTAGATCTATCGGTGCGAAGTTCTCGCTCAAGATCGAGGGGGTGAGCTCCTCCTCGATCTCTTCAGCTAGTGCGAGTTGTCTCTCGGCCTCCAGACCTAATGCGTCCCATTCCATCCGAGGGTTCGACCGTATTTTTACTAGGGCACCCTGGAGTTCGGTCCTCAACATGAAGCAGCGACTCCAAAGGGTGTGTTCTTTCGTGCTGATCAAAGCGCTCTTGTGTTCGAAGAGTTGCCGCAACGCCTTTTGACTCTGCCGAATTCGGTAGACGATGAGGTCGAAGAGGAGTCGATGTCGAGCCGACTCGCAGAGCCCACGCTCGGAAGCCTCCTCCTCAAGCTCGAGGTAGAGCGACTTCGTATTCAAATCTTCAAACCCCGCCGAAGATCTCTTTCCGCTCGCTAATGCCTTAGCGATCGCTTCAAACTGCTGATTCGCAAATTGAGAGGCGGGGTAGAGGGCGAGAAGGAGGGGAGCACTTTCTGCGTCCAAGAGCGCCCCAATTAGAATATCGCGATCCGTAAGCCGCGCGACCCCAACGTTTGAATCAGCAGGGGTCGATTTCGGGGCCTGATTGGGAGTCGACGCAGCGCCCCCACCGCTTCCGTGCCCCTTCCCCTCGCTGTGCGACGAAAGCAGCTTGATCGATGACGAACGGCGATTAGTTCGGGATCGACGGTGCTTTTCGAACTCCTCGTCGACGGCGGACCTGGGCAGTTCGAGCCGTTGAGCGAGTTGGCCGAGCTCTGCTTGACGCCGGACCGCTGAGTCCACTTCCTCGATGTAACCAAAAAAGTCGCGGCAGATGTGAGTCGAGCGGACGGGGCCGATGAGATCCTCGTGTCGTCGCTCTAGCTCGTCCAAGACGAAGTCAAACGCCGATTGGGGCGCGGCGAGCAGAGCTCGAAGCTCCTCGGCACCAGCCGCCGACTTCAGGATATCACCGGGATCACGACCGTCGGGTAGCAGGACAACACTGAGCTCAAGCTCCGTCTGCAGACCGAGCTTCGTAGCCTTCAGGGCCGCCTGTCGGCCCGCCCGATCGCCATCGAAAACAAAGGTCACCCGGCTACCGTAGCGAGCGATCAGCTGGAGGTTCGTTTCGGTCAGAGCCGTTCCGAGGGTCGCCACGGCGTTTCGAAAGCCGTGCTGATGCGAGAGCAAAACGTCGGTATAGCCCTCCATAACTACGAGCGTGTCGTGAGCCTTGATCTCATCGCGTCCTTCGTAGAGGCCGTAAAGGAGCGCCCCCTTCTTGAAATAAGGACTCTCAGGCGAGTTGATATACTTGGGTCCGTCCTCGCCCTCGAGAACTCGCGCCCCGAAACCGACCACCCGGCCGAGAGTATCGCGGATCGGAAACATCAACCGACCGCGGAAGGCGTCGTAATCTCTTCCAGCCTCCGACGACCTCAACAAGCCAACCGCTCGGGCGCCTTCGATATCCTCAGCTCCGCTGAGGAGCTGGTCACGCAGGGCTCCCCAGCCCGAAAGTGCGTACCCGAGCCCGAACTGTCGACTCGTCTCGGCTTCTATCGCGCGCGACTCGAGGTAATTTCTCGCGCCTGCCCCGGCCTCGCCCCAGAGATGACCTTGATACCAGTCGCTGGCCCGCTTGAGCAACGTGTACCCGTCCCGGCTCTTCCGGGGGCGATTGCTCGGTCCAGATCCCGTTTCGAGCGCAATACCAGCGCGTTCGGCAAGTCGTTCGAGCGCCTCGCGGAAGGAGAGCCCCTCCATTTTCATGACAAAAGAAAAGACGTCACCCCGCTCTTGACAGCCAAAGCAGTAATAGCTTCCACGTTCGGCGTCGACTTTGAACGACGGAGTTTTCTCTTTGTGAAAGGGACAGAGCGCTTTGAGATTCTTCCCCTCCATTTTGAGCGGGAAGTAATCGTTCACAACGTCGACAATCGGATTCGCGAGTCGTATATGGTCCCGTTGGTCAGTCAAATCCGATAGCTCCCTTGGAGAAGTTCAGCGAGATCATGGTCTTTGAAGGCTCTCAACTCGGTAGAGCTGTGTATCTCTGGCAACGCCAGCCGATTTGAGTCGACCCGGTCAGATCGTGCTTGGGCTAGTGTCCTGTTCGGAAAGTTCGAGTGAGAACTCGGCGAGCCATTCGGCCT
>CAYZYD010000497.1:0-3503 GCA_964482505.1 uncultured Planctomycetia bacterium
GTCTCGAATTCTCGACCTCCCGCATCGAAAGCAGTTTTTCAACGGGCTGCTAGTTCTCGAGAAGGTCCTCAAGCGCCTCGACACCTTCGACATGGTGATCCTCGACGACATTGGATGCGTCCAACAGGATCGGGAGGAGATGGAAGTCCTGATCACGTTCCTGGCCGAAAGATACGAGCGACGAAACGTGATGGTGACCAGCAATCTGGTCTTCTCGCAGTGGGACAAGATCTTCAAAGACGAAATGACGACAGCCGCGGCCATCGACCGACTCGTTCACCATTCGACGATCCTCGAGCTTGTCGGCAAGAGCTACCGAACGGAAGGAGGCAAATGACCCGGAATGACAAACTCGGGGACGTCGTCGGGGGAATCCAAAAGCCACCAGCCAATGCCCCCCATCGCCTGGCGGCGCGGGGAATCTAGACCAACCTGCGGTGCACAGGAGTAATCATCGTTGACGCACAGATGTAGTTGACGTCGGGCAGCCCCGATTTGGGCAGACTCGGATTGAAAGCGCTTGAGGGGTGGGCTGCTAGTTGATTTCGACGCTGCCTTTGGCGGTGATCATCTTCATGAGAGAGACGACTCGCTTTTGATCCTTGGCGATCTTTTGGCTCATGGCGGCGCTTTGTTGGGGGTTGAGTTGCTGTCGTTCGGTGGTTTGGCGGACAACGATTTGTTGGGGATCGAGTGCGGTGACGTATTCGAACTCGAAGTTCGCGGTCTCGGATCCGATTTGGACGTCGTAGAGGCCGAGCTTTACGGTGCTACCGTCCTGGAGGACTTCCCACTTCGGGCCCGGGACCGTGAAGGTGAAGTTTCCGCCGGGGGGAACGATGACCTTCTGGAGTTCCTTGAAGGAGTCTTGGGACAGGTTGGCGAGCTGGCCGTCTACCTGGACTACAACCGCAGCGCCGGAGAGGCGCATCGCGCTGGACGTCTTGTTCGTGCAAGCCGCCGAAAACGAGAGGTACTCACTGGTGAAATACTCGATCTCTTGGGTGACGACGTTGTAGGTGCGGACGTTATTCATCACGACGATCTGCGGTACTTCGCTCATACTCGTGACAAAGCTGTCCTTGACGCGCTCGGGCATGACGGCGCTCGCAACGATACGGACTCCCGACTTCTCGAGGATCTCGCCTCCCGGTTCCCGAGGAGTTAGTTTGGGATAACTGAAGTCGAGCGCCTTCTCACTGACTTGAGCAGCGGGAGGCGGCGACGAGGAGAACTGAGCACAGCTTGCGAGCAGAAGACTCACAAGGGTTAGGGCGAATGGACTGAGTGCGCTTTTCATGAAACCTCCAGTGTGAAATTAAGCCACAGGTATAAGGAATGCTTAAGGCTAGATCGACGCAGGATCTCCCAAAGAGGACAGTTTCTGCAAATGATCCGCAGGATTTTGCCTAAATCCTTGTAATTTCGAGGTTTCGATAGCTGGACGAAAGTGTAGGCTTACACGACCGAGCAGCGGGCTCGAAGCTTCTCAACGCTATACGCTGAAGTACTTTAAGAAGCCTTAGGAGTGGCGCCTCAGAGCCTCCTGTTAAAAGAAAAAAGTCGTCTGGAAATAGACCACTGCGGGCTCTCCGCCGTTGTTTGCGGCGGGCGCGTCGTGGAGGAATCGGCCCCGAAGTAGCCAAGCCGCACCGGTCTCAAAGCGCACCGACCGAGGGATCCAGTCCCACCGCAGGCGGTATTCGAGATGGTGTCCGACAAAGTCTCCCGAATCACCGGTCGAGTCGCGAACACCGGAAACTCCCCAGAAGTCCTGGTCGGAGGCGAGCCAGTTCGCACGGTAACTCAAAAATCCAGTCAGACTGGGGCGTGGCTTAAACTGCACTCGCACTCCCGGCGAGTGGAGGTTGCTACGAACAAAAGCGGTATAGATTTCGGTCGGACCATGATCGGGCCGGACGACACCGAAGAGGCTATCGAACCGTTCACTCTCTCCGTCGTTCGGGTTGCGGTCACCACTGGCATAGGTGTGTTCGAGAATAACGCGCGGCGACCAGGCCGCGTCGAAGGTGTACCCGACTCGTGCATTCGTAAAGAACGCATGACGATCGAGACGCTCGCGATTTGCGCCACGGAGACCCCGCGCACTCCCGAACTGAAGAGCGGCTTCAAATTCAAAGTCATACCGTTCTGATTTTGGCTTGCGATAGAATCTGAAACCCGGTGTGTAAAGCTCACGATCGTTGGTGAGACGATCCGAAGTTGTATCCTCGTGAAGGCCGTAGCAATAGAGCTCGAGCCGCGAGTCGAGGGCAGCGACCGAAACGTCGGTCAAAAGGCCCCAGAACTGCACCTCCTCATCCTCTCGATCGAACTCGGGCCGGTTGTCTTCCAGAGCATCGATGTCGCTATTGAGGGGCCTTCTTTGGCCGGGGAGTCCGTAAAGAGCCCGGAGTTTCACTCCTTCCCCGAATGACCAAGCGCCCTCGACCCCAGTAAAGACATTGATCGCGTTTCGGTAGATATGCCGAGCCACGAGGCGACGGCTGCCGAAGTCAGCCGTGAAGCGTCCACCGCGCGCCCAGCCCCGCCGCTGCGGGTCATCCCAGCGCACATAAGCTTCGAGGAGATCCGCCGGATTGGTGGTCGCGGTCGACGACACGCGGACATTGCTATCCCCGAGTCGATAGGCTCGAGCATCGATGAGCTCGGCGCCGAGGGTCCACTCCCCACGCTGCGCCTCGACCTTGAGAAGCGTTCGGACCGAGAGCAGGCGGTCGTCGTCTCCCCGACCCACCCGAAACTGGTTGAAGACGTACGCAATCCGGTCGTCGTGAGAACCGCTAATCCTGAGCCAGTCGGGAGTCTTGAGGGCATCGACCAGGCGCCAAGGCTTTGCTTCGTTGTCGTTTCGGGTTGACTGAGCCGATAACTCTGCGAATCCGAGCGCGATCCACACGACTGCCATGTATTCGATCTTCAAAACCAATCGAGTCATGCGGAGTCCTTGTAATGCATTGGGTAGAGTCTGACCACGCGCTGCGAACGTTCAGTTCGGCACAGAAACAGGTTTTTGTGGGTCAGTGGTATACGGTGTCAGAGTCAGAGCGCAGTAGAGGATTCGTGACGCGCCTGAGAAGCCCAGGAGGATTGCGTAGAGCCAAACTTAACCCACATCGATTCGAGAGTCACCCGGATCGATCTTGCGATCTGCATGACGGCGCCGCCAGCATGCGCCCTTGCTCACCATGGACCTCGGCCTGTCTCGGGTACTCACGCTTAAAACCGTCGAGCACTTCGTCGAGCGCCAAGACGTCGATCGTCCTTTCACCAAACGGGATTTCAAACTCAAGCCCGACGTGCTGGCGACCACCACCGCGGCGAATCGTCTGCTTCTTTCGCGCATGATCGATGAGAACCTGGCGCATAGCCCGAGCCGCGGTCCCAAAAAAGTGCGACCGATTTTTCCAATCGACTCCACGGATCTTGAGATAGGCTTCATGGACCAGCGCCGACGGCTGCAGGGTGTGCGACCCTTTTGC
>CAYZYD010000498.1:0-3502 GCA_964482505.1 uncultured Planctomycetia bacterium
GATAATCAATTCTCAACGAGCGTCAAGGACCACTTCGGGCAATTGAAGCACCGCTGCTTATTTCTTTACAAAAAGGCAATTAATACTCTTAGCTCAACGGATTGTCCGGCCGCGGTTCGTTAGAAACGGGCTTCTGACAGGCCGGTCAACGCTCTCGCAGCACAAAAAAAGGGCGACTCCTCGGGGAGTCGCCCTGTTGCCCGCTGAAAAGTCATTCCAGTTGAAACCGGCGATATTCGGACGCGCTTTAACCAGCGCCGCCGTTTGCCGCAATCAGCAATACGACGCGCCCCGGGGGTGCTCCCAGCGCCCAAATCTCACCGGCCTCCAACCCGAAAGCACTTGCAGGCTAGTCGTTAAAGACCGAACCGTAGTCCGCTCGGTAAGCGTCCCACATGTTTTCGGAGAAACTCGACCAGGAACGTTGCCAACCGGGTGCTTGGTCGACCTCCATGTACCAATCGGTGTAGTCGAAGAACGCGTTGTGGTTCCAGGCACCTTTGAGGTCAAAGATCAAGGCGCCGAGTGCCGCGCTATTCCAAGCGTTGGCGGTACAGCAGGTCCGGTAGTTGGTGTTGCCCGGGTTGCTGTAGTAACCCAGGCCACTGCAGTGCCGCTCGCCCCAGACCGGGAAACCGACCGGTCGGCCCGGGTAGTTCCCCTGCTCAGAAGGTGTCAGATAGAACGTCTGACAATCTTCCTGGAAGGTCCCGTCGCCGAATTCGAAACCGACATTGAGCATGGCATCGTCGTCGAGCATGTGCCCCGCGAAGAGGATCGGCCACTTGCGCCCGACACCGATGCCACCCCCCACAACTCCCCAACCCGCACCCGTGGATGCGGTGCCGTAGTAGTCGATACCGATCTGGACGAGTCGGATCAGGAGCGTCTCCTTCTGCGCGACCGACCAGTCGAGGCAGAGCATCAGGACCCCGGTGTTGTAGGTCGCACCGAGGTCGCGGCCGTAACCGGGCATGTTCTCGGTCGGCATCGAGTACCGCCCAACCCAGGTGTCGACGTGGTCGACCCACGGGCTCTCGAAATCGGCTTCGATCTCAGGCAGGCTCGGCGTGCCCGCGACCGGGTTGAGCTCCGGAAGCAGGTAGTGCCGCAGCTGACTCGAGTGGTGGATCGGCTTGCTCGACCCCGCAAAGGGCGGCCGGAAGGAGCCCGCAGCCGGGACCGATCCGAGGATCGTCAACACCTCGGCCGCACGAACCGCCGAGCGCGGGATGTTGAGCGTGTTATTCGACGACGGCGAGTTGGGCTCGTTCCCGCTCCAACCGATCGTGCTGACGAGCGACGAACCCGGGCTGATCGTGCGCGGGAAGGTCGTGCGAGAGCTCGAGCTGTAGTTGAAGCGACTGTCGTAGCCTTGGTATTCACCGTAGGTCGGGTTGATCATCGACCCATTAAAGGTGCCGTTCCAACCCGGCGAGACGTTTGTCACGGTGACGGGCCCGATGACGAACCAGTCACCATTCACAAACTGACCCACTTCGTAATTGCCGTCGAAGGTCCAGGTGATCGGGCCACGCGAGACGGAGTTCGCAAAAAACGTCTCGCCCTCTCCGACCATGACATTCAGACCAAAGTTAACGGGGTCGAGAAGCGGCGTCGACACCGCGACGGCGGTGTTGTAAACGCCGTCGGCCATATCTGACGAATCGATCGTCGCGGTCACCGTGAGCGGGGTTTGCCCGCTCGACGGAGTCACCGTCAACCAATCTTCGTTCTCGTCGATCTCGACAAAGAGCCCCGGTCCGTTCTCGACGTCGACCGTGAAGGAGACCGTCATCGAGGTCGGCTCGCCGGCTTCGCGCGTGAACTGCACCGACTCGCTCGGATCACTCAAGCCCAAACTCGCGTCCATGTAGTCGGCCGCGGTTCCGAGGATAAAGTCGACCGGCTCGGACTCGACACCGTTGTAGACGGCCGAGACCGAACAGAGCCCGCTCCCCGTCGCCGTCACTTCGAGCGTCTGCGGATCGACGTCTACGAGATCGGGCGCGGTGACATTGAAGTTAACGCCCCCCGCCACATCCGTAGCGCCGGTTTGATCGACCATCTCGAGCGTGAGCGCAGAACTCTCGCCGACCGAGAGGGTCTCATTCTGCGCCGAGAAGTTGAGCAGGAATGGATCCTCGAGCGGGAGCAGACTGCCGTCGAGCCGGAGATTGGTCCAGCACTTCGAGCCCGCCCCCATACTCCAGAGCCCAACCGTTCCCTCGGTGAGGCGAGACCCACTCGAGTCGTAGCAGTCAATCTGCCACTGGCTGGGCTCGCTCTGTGAAGCGCGCCAGACTTTGGCTCGGATCGAAGTCGTCCCGCCGCCCGACTCGACTTCGATGCGGAAGGCGTACCAGACCCCGGCTTGTGGCACGACGCCGCTATTCGTATCGCCCGACACTGAGGTGCCGTGCGGTTCGATGTGGAAGTCGTAGCCGTCGTAGCGACGGAGTCGGTAGTAGTGATCGGAGTTCGGGTAATTCGAGAGGAAGGTGACGCCAACCCCGCCGGCCGAACTCTCGATTCGCATTTCACCCGTGAAGGTGTAGTTGTCAAAGTTCTCCGAACCCGCTTCGGTGTAGTGCGAGTGGATGTTTGTCTGCGGCGAAGACGTCAGCATCACCATCCGATCTCCGAGACGACCGGTGCCGAAGAGATCGGGCGCGACCGAGAGGCTATTGTCGCCCCCCGTGTGCGTCCACTCGCCACTCACCGCGGCGACTTCGGTGACTTGAATCGAAAGCCAACCGCTCGTGACGCCGTCGTAGCTCGCGCGAATCTGCGCCGTTCCCGCGGATTCACCGCGCAGCGTACTCGCTCCGACAACGTTCAAGACCGACGGATTGGTACTCTCGAGAATCGCCTCGCCGGTGAGGTCGACGTCGGAATCGTCGCTGTAGATCCCGCTGATGTCGACGGAGATCGTTCCCCCGACGTCGACCGAACTCGGCGCGTCCACGAGGATCTGCGCGAGCGTCGCCTCGGGCGTCACCTCGACCGTGACCACGTTCGAATTGACGCCTTGGGTGTTGGCGACGACGTTGGCCGAACCGGAGCTGACCGCCTCGAGCGATAAGCCGTTCTGGTTGAGCACCGTCGGGTGGCTAACGACGAGCGTCACTTCAGCCGTCAGATTCTCGCTGCTGCCGTCTGAGAACTGGCCGACCGCGCCGAACGAGGCTGACTCCCCGACTTCGAGGACGCCCGGATTGACCGAAAGCGAAATCGACTCGAGCGTCGGCTCCTCGACCTCAATCGAGACGCTACCCGAGGTTACTCCGTCGAGCGAAGCGGTGAGCGTCGCCGCTCCGGCTTGGTTGGCGGTCAGTTGGTTGCCGCTTCGGCTGATGATCCCGGACGGTGACAGGTTGAGATTCGCACTCCCCGTCAGATTCTCGGTGTGGTCGTCTGAATAGATTCCCGTCACCGTGAAGCTCGTGCTCTGACCGACAAAGAGCGAACTGTCGCTCACCGTCAAGTTGAGCGCGGTGAG
>CAYZYD010000499.1:0-3493 GCA_964482505.1 uncultured Planctomycetia bacterium
GCGGCAACAACGCCAGGGAGGTCGAGGGCCGGCGATTCTTGCTCGAACTTTTCGGAACTCGCCATTCCGAAAAATTCGGACATATCGACCTTTAGCGGGCGCGGCCGGCAGCAACTCTCAGTGGGTCGCGTTGCGTTTGATTTTGTTTCTACAGTCTGAATTCGAGTTCGCCGACAGAAAAACGAGCCCGCCGAATTCTGTCCGTCCCGAATCACGGCTAACTCGGTTCACTCTTGGGCTTTCCTGCGCGTCGGCTTGCGGGCTTTTAGCTGTCGATCTGCTTGATAAATGCCATGGAGCCCTTGCATCGGCTGCTGAGCTTCGCTAATCGTGTCGGCCGGGTGTTCTGAGTGTTGCAAGTCGAGCGATACTCAGACGACTTGCTCAAAACTGTGTCTCACGCCGCAGATCGTCAAGCAGTGCCTGCCACACTGTGAGATCTGCCAGGCGGAGGCTATTTGAGACTTGTGACTCAGAGACTCAGGACGGTTTAAAGTTTGCGAAAGGTCAAAGCGACCAGTCCGAGCTGCTTCGGGCAACTGGCTCGGGCAATCAGCTTGGGCAAGATAGGATCCGGGTTGGGGGAGGTTCCAAACTCGGTCCACTAACGCTTCGCTCAGGATCTCCTACCGGAGAGGCGCCTGGAGGTGCCCCGAAGCACCGACCTTGGTTCGGACTCTCAAGTGCCGGCGCGAAAGGTTGGGGCGCGGCTGTTTAGTCACCGTTTCCGGGAGCGACGGCCCGTCGATTGAGCGGGCTGACTCAATTCAAATTCGGAGTATTGCAGAACATGACCAAACGCCTCGTCATCGTCGAGTCGCCGACCAAAGCGAAGACCCTCAAGCGCTACCTTGGCGACGACTTTATTGTCGAGTCTTCGGTCGGCCATATTCGCGACCTCCCGGCCTCCGCCGCAGACATTCCCGAGGATCTCAAGAAAGAAGAGTGGTCCCGGCTCGGCGTCAACGTCGAGGAAGACTTCGAACCACTCTACGTCGTATCGCCCGAGAAAAAGAAAGTCATCACCGAGCTCAAACGCCGTCTCAAGGAGGTCGACGAGTTATTGCTCGCAACCGATGAGGATCGCGAAGGCGAAGCGATCAGCTGGCACCTGCTCGAGGTCCTCAAACCCAAAGTACCGACCGCGCGCATGGTCTTCCACGAGATCACCAAAGAGGCGATCCAAAAGGCACTCAACCAGACCCGTCCGATCGACGAGACGCTCGTCGAGGCGCAAGAGGCCCGCCGCATCATCGATCGGCTCTACGGCTACGAGGTCTCGCCTATCCTCTGGCGTAAGATCGCGCCGCGCCTCTCGGCCGGGCGAGTTCAAAGTGTCGCGATCCGGATGATCGTCGAGCGTGAGCTCGAGCGGATGGCATTCGTCGCCGCCGAGTACTGGGATCTCGAAGCGATCTTTAAGACGTCCGAGGGGAAAAGTTTCCCGGCCAAACTCCAGACGGTTGACGGGCAGCGGCTCGCCTCGGGCAAAGACTTTAATCCCGCGAGCGGCCAGTTGACCCGCGACGACGTCGTTCTCCTCGACGGCGAGAAGGCGCGCGCGCTCGCGCGAGCCATCGAGAACAACGACTTCAAGGTCGTCTCAGCCGAAGAGAAGCCCTTCACGCAGCAACCCGGCGCCCCGTTTACAACCTCAACGCTACAGCAAGAGGGTGGGCGCAAGCTCAAGTTCGATGCCCGCCGGACCATGCGCGCGGCCCAGCGGCTCTACGAACTCGGGTACATTACTTATATGCGAACCGACAGCGTGGTGCTGGCCCCCGAGGCGATCCAGATGACGCGATCGGCGGTTCAAAAACTCTACGGCGACGACTTCTTGCCTCCCGAGCCACGCGCCTACAAGAACAAGTCGAAGAACGCGCAGGAGGCCCACGAGGCGATTCGCCCGGCGGGCGAGGGTAGCTTTCCGACTCCGGACGAGCTCAAGGGCAAGATCTCAGCCGACGAGCTCAAGCTCTACGATCTCATCTGGAAGCGAACCATGGCCTGCCAAATGAAGAACGCGACGGGTCGCCGACTCACCGTCAAGATCGAGACCCAGGAAGGCGAGCGCGTTATCGTCTTCCAAGCCACGGGACGGACGATCGACTTCCACGGCTTTTTACGGGCCTACGTCGAAGGATCCGACGATCCCGACGCCGCGCTTGCCGATCGCGAGGTCATCCTGCCGCCGCTCGCCCAAGGCGACCCCCTCAGCGTCGAAGAGCTCAAACCCGAGGGTCACGAGACCCAGCCGCCGCCGCGACTCACCGAGGCGTCACTCGTCAAAGCGCTCGAAGAGTCAGGGATCGGTCGGCCGAGTACCTACGCCTCGATCATCGATACGATCCTGCGGCGCGAGTACACCTTTAAGAAGGGGGCGGCGCTCGTCCCTACCTACACCGCCTTCGCGGTCGTCAAGCTACTCAAGGAGCACTTCTCGAGCCTTGTCGATTTTGACTTTACGGCCGAGATGGAAGACCGCCTCGACTCGATCGCGCGCGGTGAACACGAACGACTCCCCTATCTTCAAGAGTTTTACTTCGGGCACGAAAACGGGGCCGAGTCGCAGAACCAAAACGGGGCGGCCGGACTCAAACCACTCCTCGAGCAGAAGGCGCAGGACATCGATCCGCGCGACGTCTGCTCGATTCCGCTCGGGGTCAATAACGAGGGTGAAATGATCGTCATCCGAGTCGGCCGGTACGGACCCTTCCTCCAGTGCGGTGACGTGACTGCTCCGCTTCCGGAGGGAATTTGTCCCGACGAAGTCGACGTCGAGCACGCCGCCGAGCTGCTCGCGCGAAGCGCCGAGGGGCCGCAAGCTCTCGGTCAACACCCCGACACGGGCCAACCGATCTACGTCAAAGTGGGCCGGTACGGTCCCTACGTTCAACTCGGAGAAGCCGAAGAGGGTGGCGAGAAGCCCAAGATGGTGTCGCTAATCGGCGACATGACCCCCGAGACGAACACCTACGACCAGGCGCTCGACCTGCTCAGTCTCCCACGCACTCTCGGCCAAGACGCCGACGGCAACGACGTCGTCGCTCACTACGGCCGCTACGGGGCCTATATCAAACGCGGCAGCGACACCCGGAGCCTCGAGGCGAAGGACGATGTCCTCACGGTCGGGCTCGAGCGCGCCCTCGAACTCCTCGCTCAAGAAAAGAAACGCGGGCGGCGCACTCCCGAACCGATCAAGGTTTTTGAAAAGGTCGAAGCCCTCGAAAACGTCGACATCAAACTCTTAAACGGCCGCTACGGCCCCTACGTCTCCGACGGCGAAACTAATGCCTCACTCCCGCGCGGCGCCAACCCCGAACAGCTAACCGTCGAAGAAGCGGTCCAACTCATCCTCGACCGCCGCGCGAAAGGCCCCTCAAAGAAGCGACGCTCTAAAAAGAAGGCGGCCAAGAAGAAGAGCTCTAAGAAGAAGTCGTCGAAGAAGAAGGCGTCTAAGAAGAAGTCGTCTAAGAAGAAGTCGTCTAAGAAA
>CAYZYD010000500.1:0-3488 GCA_964482505.1 uncultured Planctomycetia bacterium
CGACCAGCTCGTAGTTGGGATGGTCGACGAATTCCTCGACCGGGGGCCGACCAAAGTAGAGAACGTCGTAAGAGCGCACCCGGTGGCCCGCTTCAAGGAGTCGGCGGGTCAGGACACTCCCGAGATACCCGCCCCCGCCAGTCAATAGGATATGCACAGTTAGATCGCGTCTCCCGTCGCGTGAAGAGAAGAAAGCGAGCACGAATCGCCCGCCGCCCGGTGAGGTCCCGAGGGCGAGAGTTTCTAAGTCAGACCACCATTCCGGCCGCGGCGCTGGATAGCGTCTCGATCAGGGCGAACCGGAGCGACCCGAATCAGCTCCAAACTCCAAAGAATACAGAGTTTGGAGTGGCAGCGAAAGGGTGCGATTGCGACCGTCTACTCTCCTGGCGTCGCGCCTTGAATAATGAAAATGCGTCAGTAAGATCGGCGCCCCGAGCGCTTTAGCTTCTTCAGGCGGCGTATCTGAGCTCGACGAACCTGCGTTGCCTCGCGTTGTCACTGGCAAATGTCGCTGACGAACCAACGCGAACGGGGTCTCCACCCCGTGTAGCCGTGCGCCTTCGGGACGACAGACTGGGCTCTGACCGCTTCCAACCGCGGCTCGCGCTCCGGAGCGATGGTGCTCCGCTTGAAAGGCAAGATTGATCGCCAAGACCAGCCAGGCGAAAGAACTCGGTTCACCGTTATCTCAGCTGTTCGAACCCCTCGCCGAGTCCTATCCCGATCCCCACAAACTCGATTTTGAATCTCACCTCGATGTCCTGATCTTCAGCATGCTGGCCGACCATCTCGCGCTCGAAGAGGCGATGAAGGCGTACGAGGGTTTCCTCAGCAACTTTGTCGACTGGAACGAACTTCGGATCTCGCCGGCAAACGAAGTCCAAGAGGTTCTGAAAGCGGCGTCTGAACCGCTTGAGCTCGCGCTTCTGATCAAAGAGTTTCTCAATCGTCTCTTCTACGAGTACCACCACATCGGGATCGACTTTCTCTCTGAACTCACCAATTCGGAGATCAAAGGCTTTTTTAAGAAGTCACCCGGAGTTTCGGAATCCTCGCTCAACTTGGTACTCAATCGGCTCAAGGATTACCCGGTCCTACCGCTCGATTCAGAGTCTCAGCGGGTGGTGAGCCGACTCGGCCTCGTCGACGAGAATGCCACCTCCCTGCAGCGCCAAAAGGCTCTCTTCCCCAAAGTTGACCCCGCCTCGCTGCTCCGAACTTCTCTCGCTCTCAGGGAGCACTCGCGGCAGGTCTGTCTCGAAGAGGACCCACTCTGCCCCAAATGTGTGATCAAGGCGTCGTGCCCAGTCGGCGTCAAACGCAGCAAGAAAAAGGCGACGGCGGCTAAGAAGAGCACCAAGAAGACCGCCAAGAAGACCGCCAAGAAGAAGGCGACGGCCAAGAAGAGCGCAAAGAAGGCCGCTAAGAAAAAGACGGCGGCTAAGAAGAGCGCGAAGAAGGCCGCCAAAAAGAAGACCCCAAAGAAATCCGCTAAGAAAAAGGCCCAGCGCAAGGGCTAGCGGTCCGCCCCAGAAGGGCGGTCCTTCAGTAAGAGAGGTTCTCCGGTGGCAGGTCACTCACACTGGGCAGGTATCAAACACAAGAAGGCGGCTGCGGATAAGAAACGCGGCAAGCTCTTCAGCAAGATGGCCAAGTACTTAACGATCGCGGCACGCGATGGCGGTGGCGACCCCGACATGAATCCCAGCCTGCGACTCGCGGTCGATAATGCCCGGGCCGTCAATATGACAAAAGACGCGATCGAGCGCGCGATCAAGAAGGGGACTGGAGAGCTCGAGGGCGAGGAGTACGTCGAACTAGTCTACGAAGGATTTGCGCCCGAGCAGGTCGCGTTGGTCGTGGATATCCTCACCGACAACCGCAACCGGACCGCTTCGGAGCTGCGCAAGTTCTTCGAGAAGAAGGGCGGTAACCTCGGCAGCCCCGGGAGTGTCTCCTGGCAATTCGAGACCAAGGGGGTTATCCACGTCGGCAAGGAGATCATCGCCGAAGAGAAACTGATGGACCTCGTGCTCGAGGCGGGAGCCGAAGACCTGCGCACCGAAGAAGAGCACTATGAGATCACGGCAAGCCCCGACGCTTTCCACGGAGTTCGCCAGGCCCTCACTGACCAAGAGATCCCCACTCTCTTCGCCGACGTGATTCGAGTTCCGACCAGCACCATCACCGTTGACGAACCCAAAAAGGCCCAGAAGGTCATCGACTTTATCAGCGACCTCGAAGACCACGAGGACGTTCAACGCGTCAGCGCTAACTTCGATATCCCGGCTGAAGTCCTCGATCAGCTCGAGTAGGTCTCCCAAAAAAAGAGAACCCGAGGGGTGCGCCTCTCGGGTTCGTCTAAAGGAGGAACGAAGCTGGTCTGGTCTTGTTCTAGTATGTTCGGTCTCGGTGTCTCAAACTCGCTGATAGGCCCGAGCCGAAGTGCCGGAATCTGAGAGCAGAGTTTCTTGGCCGAGTCTCAGGCTCGAAAGCCCCGCGTCTTGCCGAAGGCTCGCGCGTCGGGTTGTAGGAGAAAGTCTCGCTTGTCGCGAATACGAGATCGCTCATTGTAGGATTCGTCGAGCTCGTGCCAGTACTGGATCTCGGTCTCGTCCGCGGTCCAACAGAAGAAGACTTTACGGCCGAGATAGAGGGTTGGGAAATTGATCACTCCGCGTTTGAATTCCTCGACGAAACAGCCGAGCTCCTCGACCTCCCGGATGTAGTTATTGATCCGGTCGATGAGGCGATTGAGCTCTGATTTCTCCTCCTCGAGCTGCGCCTGGGCATGGGGATCCCGAGAGCGCTCAAGTGCCTCGAGCTGAGTCCGCCGCGTGATGATGACCTCCCAGGTTCGCCGGATGTCCGAAACGACCCGACGCAGAAGCGGGAGCATATTGTTGGCTTCCTCGAGGGAGAGAATTCTCGAGCGGATACGAAGATTGGGCCGGAGACTGGATTCCATGTTCGCCTTTCTCACTTTTTGTCCGTCTAGCTCAAGGAGAGCAAGCGGAGGGCCCGCTTCGACAAGATTCGTCACGCGCTGGGTCAAATCGTGACGGTCCGAATTGGGGAAATTGTCCAGTCTCCCGACGATGACACGATCATCAGTCCAGAGCTTGACTTCGACGACCCCTGCGTCCATAACCTTGACTCTTGTTTAGACTTCAAGCGCTCTCCGGCAGAGGAGCTTTGAGTAAACCCGGTGGTCGAGAACCCCGCGGCTCGAGAGTCGGGTCTTTTCGGAGCAGATCCCGACTTTTCAGGACAGCGCATTTTCGTGAACAAAAATATCGAGGCGACGGATTCCCACAGAGGCTTGCCAGTCAGCCCTCCGCCACCGAAGACTCGGGCTCGAGGGACCTTGCCCCGCCTGCCATCGCCGGCCCCTCGCTGAGGCGGAGAAGTCGCCACCCAGCCAGCGCTGTCTCCAAGGGGGGGACAACTCGGACCTCGAACCGGTAGGTCCCAGCTAAAGCCTA
>CAYZYD010000501.1:0-3482 GCA_964482505.1 uncultured Planctomycetia bacterium
ACTCATTCCGCGCGGGAGGCCGAGCTTCCTTCGCCCAGCGCCCCCGGCGAAACCTCGAAGTATGACCAATACGCCTTCGATTCGCCGGGGGCAATGGGCTCCGTGGTTTCTGGGCTTAGTGGTTTCTGGGCTCCGGGGGGGCAATGGGCTCGAAGTCTCGACCTACTGCATCGAAAGCAGTTTCGGGCGGGCACAATTGTGACCTCGGGGTGACCCTCGAAAAAGTCGAAAGAACAAAAGGGCTGAGCCGCTCTTCTCCCGCTGAGCTCAACTGTCGGACGCCACGACATCGGCGAGCGCCAGACCGCTGAGATAGGCGCCCTCGACGCGGGGCCCCCCGCAGTAGTCACCCCCGAATGCGAGCTTCCGGTCAGCCTCGACGTAAACGCGATCGGGTAGCGGTTCCGGTATCGCGTAACGCCAGCGATGGATCGCGCTCTCGAGGCGTGGGGGTAGCGGACCCGAAGCGATCTCCGCGAACTCGGCCAGCAGCTCGGATTCGAGTTGTGACGAGTCCGCCTCGAAGTGGGTTTGCGTCCAAGCTTCGCCTGAATGCAAAACCCAGCTCTCGGCTTGGGGTCGACCCGGTTTGCTCGAGTTCCTCGCGACCCAGGAGAGTGCTCCCTTGTTGACAAAGATCCCGTCGGCCTCGATCGCCACTCGTTCTGCAAAGGTGGCCAGAAGTGCAAACGAAGCCCCGAAGGTCGCGCGGGGGAGCGTCGTGGTCCCGCCGACGAGTTGAACGGCTTGCGGGCCTGGGGCCGTTATCAATAACCAGTCAAAGGGCCCGGTGCTCTCGCCCCCGCGCCGGCAAATCCACCAGCCCTCGCCGCGTCTCTCGACTCGTTCGACGTGATAGCTCTGCTCGACCTCGAGTCCCGAACTCAGGGCGATCGGCAGCGCATTCATCGCAGGCACCCCGACATAGCGACAGGGCTGATTTTCTTTCTCGACGAGGACCTTACCGTCCCACTCAGCCCAGACTCCACGCCACTCTGCGATGACACCGGCCTCGACCAGCGCCTCGACTCGACCGAGAAAGCGTTGGTCGCGGGCGGTGAAGTACTGGGCCCCGTGGTCGTAGCTCGATATCTCAGTCACCCGAGTCGATACTCGACCGCCCGGCCGTCTCCCCTTGTCGAAGATCGAGACTCTGATTCCGCTCTCTCTGAGGTTCGCCGCACAGGTCAGCCCTGCGATTCCGCTTCCGACGATCGCAACTCGAGTCATAGGTCTCTTTCAAGGGTTTCGAGATCCTCGATCGTGGTCGCGAATCGAGCTGCTATGATCTCGCACGCCAATTTAAAATTGCGGCTCCCGAGCAAAGCGACTCGAGAGAGACGGAGCGGCCTCGGGAGCCGGGTTCGATCTCGTTCTCTGGGACTGAGATACTTAGAGACGAGGCTCGCTTGGCGTAACTTCAACGCTTCGCATTGCTAACCCCCATCAGATCTCGCAAGGGGAAAAAAAGTGACAGCCAGTCAGGGTGAACAGGATCTCGACCAGCCGGACGAAGCCCTTTCGATACCCGTATTGCTCGAGCGTTTACGCCGGGGCGATCGGGCCGCGATGCCCGACCTCTTTGTCGGGGTCGAGACCGAGCTTCGTCGCATCGCGCAAGCCTACATGCGCAAAGAGCGGCTCGACCACACTTTGCAGGCGACTGCGCTCGTCAATCAAGCCTTTGTCAAATTCGCAGAGGGTAAGATTCCTCCGGTGAACGACGAGCGCCACTTCGTCAGCTGCGTGGCGCGCGCGATGCGTCAGATCCTCATCGACCATTCGCGTAAGAAGAGGATCAAAGGGGGGCAGACGCTTCCCGAACCTTCTGCTCACGATGACGGCGAGACACGGCTGCTCGCCGTGGCCGAAGCTCTCGAGTCGCTCGAGGGGGAGCATCCCCGCAAGCTCCGAGTCGCCGAGCTTCGGCTCTACGGTTCGAAATCGAACGCCGAGATCGCCGAGATTCTCGAGATCTCAGAGCGTACCGTCGAACGCGACTGGGAGTTTGCGCGAGCCTGGCTCGCTCGGGCGCTTAGCGAGTGAGGGTGTGGTCGAGCTCTCGATTCAGCGCAGAGAAAAGTGCCCGAAAAGTCTGTCGGCGGGTCGAGCTTTGTTCGCATCGCACGGCGTGACAGTCCGACCGCAAAGTGCTCCTGAGCTGAGCTTGGTGAACTTGGCGCGGCCACCGTTGCTCTTATGCAATGGTCTAAGCGCCGAAAGTCGCCGGTCTCACGCGGAATGACGTTTGGGGTGGGCTGGCAGGTATAAATCTCAATCTGATTCGTGTGAGAGAGCTGAGAGCCGATGCCGAATTCAAAGTCTTCTGAGCCATTACGCGCGGACGAGCCTGATGCGCTCGGGTACGAATCCGCGGTCGACGAGCTCTTCGATCGAGCTCGGCAATTGCCGCCGGGCGAGCGCGATGATTATCTCAAACGAGAGTGCGCGCGCCTCCAGCCCGATCACCCTGAATCGCTCTTCGAAGAAGTCATCACGCTCTTGCGGGTCCAGCCGGCCGACGACGATGATTTTCTCTTTGGTGCCGCTTCCGAGCAGAGCGCTCAAGACGAGCCGAATCCCGAGATTTCTCCCGCGCCGGCGAAGCCGCTCCCGGCGTCGTCGACTGATCTTCCCGCAATTCCCGGCTATAAGAGTCTTCGCGAGATCGGTCGCGGCGGCATGGGCATCGTCTTTGAAGCCTGGGACGAACGACTTTCGCGTCGGGTGGCGATCAAGGGAATCAAGAATGCCCGCGCAACTCGCGAGCGCGAACGTCTCGAACGCGAAGCGAGATCGCTCGCCGCCTTCAACCATCCCGAGATCGCGACCATCTACGGCATGGAGGTTCTCGACGACCGCGCTTACCTTATCCTCGAGTACGTCGAAGGGTTGACTCTCGACCGTTGGATCGAGACCGATCCGAGCCGAGCGGAAATCTACCGAGTCTTTTCTCAGATCGCGGGCGCGATCGAGGCCGCTCACCGCAACCACTTCGTCCACCGCGATCTCAAGCCGACCAACGTGATGTTGACGCGCGAAGGTCACGTCAAACTGCTCGACTTTGGACTCGCCAAAGAGTTTGCGTCTCGCTCCGAATCCGATCTGACCCAGCCCGGTCTTATCGTCGGCACTCCGCGTTACATGAGCCCCGAACAACTCAAGGAGAGCCAAGTCGACGAGCGAGTCGATGTCTGGGCCTTCGGTTGCTGCCTCTACGAATGCCTCGCGGGCAAGCTCCCCTTCTTGAGCGATTCGCTGCCCCAGCTCATCCATGCAATAAGTAGCGACCGACCCGATTGGGAAGCTCTCCGTCATGAGCCGCCCGAGGTCGTCGAGTTGATCAAGAGTTGCCTCGAGAGGGATCCCGAACTGCGGCGCCGCCATTTGCGAGGCGTTTCCGACCTGCTCAGTCGATATTCGGTTCGACCCAAGCGATCTTCTCAAAAGATCTGGAAGCCCGTCGCTCAAGTGACGCTGCT
>CAYZYD010000502.1:0-3481 GCA_964482505.1 uncultured Planctomycetia bacterium
GGATCAAATCGCGCTCGTAATGCTCGGCGCCGTCAATTACTTCACGGGTCAATTTTTTGATATCGAGACGATCGCCGAGAAGGCGCTCGAAAAGGGCTGTCTCGTCGGTCTCGATCTCGCCCACGCCGCGGGCAACGTCGAGCTCAAGCTCCACGAGTGGGACATCGACTTCGCCGCATGGTGCACCTACAAGTATCTCAATGCGGGTCCCGGAGCGATCGCCGGAGCATACGTTCACGAACGCTACCGAGAGCGCGCAGATCTTCCGCGCTTTGCGGGTTGGTGGGGAAACTCGCCCGAAGATCGCTTCAAAATGCACCTGATCGAAAACTTCAGACCCTACCGGATCGCCGAAGGCTGGCAGCTCTCCAACCCTTCGATCTTTGCGATGGCCCCCCTAAGGGCTTCGCACGCGATCTTTGATCGAGTCGGCCTACCCGCGCTCCGGGAGAAGTCGATCGCGCTGACGGGTTATCTCGAGTTTCTTCTCGACGAATGCCCGCGCGATTTTCAAATCCTCACTCCTCGCGATCCCGAGGCTCGCGGCGGGCAGCTCTCAATTCGGATTCCCGAAGCGGCGCAATCGGTGGTCGAATCACTCGACGACCACGGCTTCGTCTCGGACTTTCGCGCTCCCGACGTCCTGCGCGTAGCCCCGGTCCCGCTCTACAACCGCTACACCGATGTTTGGGAACTCGTTGAGTTTTTGAATTCGAGGGGAGATTGAACATGGCTAAGCCGAAAGTAACGCTCGTCGGCGGCGGGCTGGCCGGGGCGCTTCTCGCGATCTACCTCGGACGCCGCGGATACCAAGTCACTGTCTACGAACGGCGTCCCGATATTCGCGAGCAGAAGCTCGTCCGCGGACGGTCGATCAACCTCGCGATCTCAACCCGCGGGCTCAAGGCTCTCGAAGAGGTCGGCCTCAAGGAGAAGGTACTCTCGATGTGCGTCCCGATGCAGGGGCGCCTCATGCACGACACCGATCGGCAGACCACCTTTCAACCCTACGGCATCGAGAACTCCCAGGTGATTCACTCGGTGCCTCGCGGTGAGCTCAACAAACTGCTGCTCCGCGAGACCGAGAAACTCGACACTGTCGAGCTCAAGTTCGGCATGCGTTGTCTCGATGTCGAAGTCGAAAACGGCACCACTTGGTTCGAAGACATCGATACGGGCGAGACCTTTGAAGTGGGGGCCGACTTTGTGATCGGAGCCGACGGCGCCTTTTCCGCGGTCCGCCAGCGCTTGATGAAGCGGGACGGCTTTAGTTTCTCTCAAGACTATCTCGACTACGGCTACAAAGAGGTTCACTTTCCTCCCGCAGACGATGGCTCGTTTGCGATGCGGAAGGATGTGCTGCATATCTGGCCTCGTCAGTCCTTTATGATGATCGCGCTTCCAAACAACGACGGTTCCTTCACGGGGACGCTCTTCTGGCCTCTCAAAGGTAACCACGGCTTTGATCAGCTCCGAACCGAGAGTGAAGTTCGCGACTACTTCGAGCGCTGGTTTCCCGACGCGGTGCCGCTGATCGAGAATCTCGAACGCGGTTACCTCAAGACTCCGGCGAGTTCGCTCGTAACGATTCGCTGCTCCCCCTGGGTCGTCGAGGACAAAGTCGTCCTGATCGGTGACGCCTGTCACGCGGTCGTTCCCTTTTACGGCCAAGGCATGAACGCTGGGTTTGAAGATTGTCGGGTTTTGGCCGAGTGCCTCGATGAGTCCCCCGAAGATCTCAGCACCGCCTTTCGCGAGTACCACTCACGGCGCAAAGAGAACGCCGACGCCCTCGCCGATCTGGCGCTCGAGAACTTCGTCGAGATGCGCGATCACGTCTCCTCGCCGATCTTCCTCCTCAAAAAGAAACTCGGGAAATGGCTCCACCGCTGCTTCCCGCTCTGGTTTGTCCCGCTTTACACCATGGTGACGTTCACAAACATTCCGTACGCGCGCGCCCGCGAGCGCAGCCGAAAGCAGAACCTTGCGGTGGGCTGGGTCCTTTCGGGGATCTCCCTCGTGCTGCTCGTCGCCTTAGTTTGGGGGTTCCGTTGACTCTCACTTACGCTGACTACCTGCAGATCGATCAACTGCTCGACCTACAGACCCCGCAGTCGGATCCTCCCGAGCACGACGAGACGCTCTTTATCATCATCCACCAAACTTACGAACTCTGGTTCAAGCAGATTTTGCACGAGTGCGAGAAGATCAAGGCGGACTTTACGGCGGGCGAGCTCTACGGAGCGATCCATAGCTTTAAGCGGATCCGCACCATCATGAAGGTACTCGTCGAGCAGATGGATATCCTCGAGACGATGACTCCGCTCTCGTTTGTTAGTTTTCGCGATCGACTCGATACCGCTTCGGGATTTCAGAG
Organism: uncultured Planctomycetia bacterium; assembly: GCA_964482505.1. Lineage (GTDB taxonomy): Bacteria > Planctomycetota > UBA8108 > UBA1146 > JAJFFE01 > CAYZYD01. The sequence continues at coordinate 2,378 of CAYZYD010000502.1, forward strand.
CGTCCAGTATCGTGAGCTCGAGTTTGTACTCGGATCGAAGCGTCCCGACATGCTCGCCTACCACGGTGCTGACGGGAAGGCGACGCTCACCCGGCGCCTCGAAGAGCGGTCGCTCTATTCGCACTTTTACGACTTCCTCGAGACGCTCGGAGTCGAGGTGCCGGCGGCGCTCAAGTCAGCTCCGGTCGAGTCACCGACCGAACCGAGCGAAGAGCTGCAAGCGCAGGTCCTCGCCACCTACCGACAGAATCCTTCGTTTCAGATCCTCGTCGAGTTGATGACCGATTTTGATGAAGGTTTGCAAGAGTGGCGCTACCGACACGTGATGCTCGTCATGCGCACGATCGGGCAGAAGAAGGGGACGGGGGGATCACTCGGCGTCGAGTTCCTCAAGAAGTCGCTCTTCCGACCCGCTTTCCCCGACCTTTGGGAAATTCGACATGAGTTCTGAGGCTCCAAACTTCGCGTCACCGATCGATATCACAGCCCCGGTGACGGCGGACCTCGCGGTTTGGCCCGGCGACAATCCGCCCACTCGCGAAGTGCTGATGGATTTTACGCGCGGTGACCATCTCGCGCTCTCAACCCTGAGAACTACGGTTCACCTCGGAACCCATGCCGACGCTCCGAGCCACACCGATGCGCAAGGGGCCGCGATCGAGGCCTCGGACCTCTCGGTCTATCTCGGAGCTTGCCAGGTAGTTCGAGTCGACGTCGCGCGCGGGGCGAGGATTGGCCTAGCGGATCTCGCCGACGAGATAACCGCACCGCGGGTCCTTTTCAAAACGGGGACATTCCCCGATCCCGAGTCCTGGAACGCCGACTTCGCCGCGCTCGAACCCGCCTTGATTCAAGAGCTCGCAAGCCGTGGCGTTTGCCTTATCGGCATCGACACCCCGAGCGTCGATCTCTCAGACTCAAAGGAGTTGCCTTCCCACGCCGCCTGCGTCGGCGGGGGCGTCGCGATCCTCGAAGGTCTGCGGCTCGGGCATGTCGATCCCGGGGAATACACTTTGATCGCCCTACCGCTTGCGCTCGTCGGTTTTGATGCGAGCCCGATCCGCGCGGTCTTACTGAGATAAGTCACTCAGTTCACCCGCGGGT
>CAYZYD010000503.1:0-3480 GCA_964482505.1 uncultured Planctomycetia bacterium
GAGCGGCAACAACGCCAGGGTGGTCGAGGGCCGGCGATTCTTGCTCGAACTTTTCTAACAGGACACTAGCAGCCCGCCCGAAAAACTGCTTTCGATGCGGGAGCTCGAGCGCCGTTTTTCGGGCGGGTAATTCGAGTGCTCTTTACAAGCGGACTGGTAGGTAAACCGCTCCGAATCAACGAGGAGGACTTCAACCTACAAAGTCAGAATCACAAATTGCTTGGTTCACTCAGAGCTCAAGCTTTTTGATGGGTTCCCATATTCCTACGTCCCAACTCCATGGTTGAGAGACCGGTCGATAGGAAAGAAATTATTTCAACGGGAGTACGGGGTCGAAGCATTGTCAGCCAGAGCGCGCAGATCGAAATGCCCGATCGCTCACTCGCTCGACATCCTTGGGGATCGTTGGACGCTTCTCGTCTTACGCGACATTCTCTTTAAGGATTGCCCGAGCTTTCAAGAGTTGGCGGCCGGAGAAGCGATCGCAACCAATATCCTCTCGGACCGACTCGCCCGACTCGAGAAGTACGGGCTTATCAAAAAGCGCCGCGATGACACCGACCGCCGGCGACGAAGCTATCTCCCCACCGAAATGGCGATCGACCTCGTCCCCCTACTCCTCGAATTCGTCGTCTGGGGAACCCGACACACCGCCGGACAAGATCGACTCGACCTCGCGAGTGAAGTCTCAAGAGATCGAGAAGGCGTGACGCGGTCGATTCAAGATTCGGTTCGACAGCGACTCGCGGGTCTACCTTAAACCCTGCCATATGAACCAAAGGGCTTTAGCAGAAACAGAAAGCGAGCCCGAACCCTTGCTCTCAAGGGTGCGGGCTCTGCTTGCCTGCTCCTCAGTTTGCCTGCTCTCTCAGTCGAGATCGAAGCGGTCGAGATTCATGACTTTGTTCCAAGCACCGACGAAGTCTTCGACGAACTTCTTTTGCGAATCGTCGCAAGCGTAAACTTCGGCCAGGGCTCGAAGCTGCGAATTGGCTCCGAAGACGAGATCGACTTCACTGCCCTTCCACTTGACCTCGCCCGAAGCTCGGTCGCGACCTTCGTAGTGATGCTCAGAGCTCTTCTCCCATTCGACGCCCATATCGAGAAGGTTGACGAAGAAATCGGTCGTCAATTCTTCGGGCCGCCGAGTGAAGACCCCCTCGGTCGATCGCGCGTGGTTGGCATTCAGAACCCGGAGACCACCGACGAGCACCGTCATCTCGGGAGCCGTCAAGCTGAGAAGATTCGCTCGGTCGATGAGCAGCTCTTCGGGACGTCGAGCGAGTCCCGGTTGCAGGTAGTTACGGAACCCGTCGGCCTTGGGCTCGAGCACTTCGAAGGACTCGGCGTCGGTCTGCTCTTCGGTCGCGTCGGTTCGACCCGGAGAGAACGGCACCTTGATATCGTGACCCGCCTTCTTGGCCGCCTCTTCGACCGCAGCGCAGCCCCCGAGGACGATGGTGTCAGCGAGTGAGATTTTCTTGCCGCCCGATTGACCTTGGTTGAACGAAGTCTGAACCTTCTCAAGCGTCTGCAAAACCTCGCCGAGTTCGGCCGGGTTATTGACCTCCCAGCTCCGCTGCGGTTCGAGTCGGATGCGAGCACCGTTGGCTCCACCGCGTTTATCCGAATCGCGGTAGGTCGACGCCGAAGCCCAGGCGGTTTGGACGAGCTGAGAGATCGAAAGCCCCGAAGCGAGAATCTGGCTCTTAAGCGATGCGATGTCCTGCTCACTCACAAGCTCGTGGTCGACCTCGGGTACTGGGTCCTGCCAGATCATCGTCTCTTTGGGAACCAGGGAACCGAGGAAGCGCGCGGGCGGGCCCATATCGCGGTGCGTCAGCTTGTACCACGCCTTCGCAAAAGCGTCGGCGAGTTCGTCGGGGTTCTTGTAGAAGTGCTCAGAGATCGGGCGGTAAGCCGGATCTTCTTTCAGCGCGATATCGGTCGTCGCCATCATCGGCGCGTGTCGCTTGGAGGGATCGTGTGCGTCGGGCACCGTACCCTGAGCCTCGGGATTCTTGGGCGTCCATTGGTGTGCGCCGGCCGGGCTCTTGGTCAATTCCCAATCGTACTCAAACAGGTTCTCAAAGTAGTTATTGTCCCACTGGATCGGGTTCTTGGTCCACGCTCCTTCGAGACCGCTCGTAATTGTGTCGCTCCCCTTACCCGAGCCGAGGCTGTTCTTCCAACCCAAGCCCTGCTCCTCGAGCGTTGCGCCTTCGGGTTCGGCACCGACATGGACGGGATCACCGGCACCGTGACACTTTCCAAACGTGTGCCCCCCCGCAATCAACGCGACCGTCTCGTAATCGTTCATCGCCATTCGCGCAAAGGTCTCGCGGATATCGGTCGCGGCGGCGAGCGGGTCGGGATTGCTGTTGGGTCCTTCGGGGTTGACGTAGATGAGACCCATTTGAACTGCGGCGAGCGGTTGCTCGAGCTGGCGCTCACCGCTGTAACGCTCGTCTCCGAGCCAAGTGGTTTCGGGGCCCCAATAGATATCCTCTTCGGGCTCCCAAACATCTTCGCGACCGCCGGCAAAGCCGAAAGTCTCAAGACCCATCGACTCAATCGCGCAGTTCCCGGCCAGTACCATCAAGTCGGCCCACGAGAGTTTGCGGCCGTACTTCTGCTTGACCGGCCATAACAGTCGACGCGCCTTGTCGAGATTTCCGTTATCGGGCCAGCTGTTGAGCGGGGCAAACCGCTGCGATCCCGACGACGCGCCGCCGCGACCGTCGGAAGTCCGGTAGGTCCCGGCGCTGTGCCAAGCCATTCGGATAAAGAGCGGTCCGTAGTGCCCGTAGTCGGCGGGCCACCAATCCTGCGAGGTCGTCATCACTTCGCCGATATCCCGTTTCACCGCTTCGAGGTCGAGCGACTTAAACTCTTCGGCGTAGTTAAACTCCTCCCCCATAGGATCGGTCAGATCTGAGTTCTGACTCAGAATCTTGAGGTTGAGTTGATTCGGCCACCAATGTTGGTTCGACAGCACCCCCGCCGCCGTGTGTCGGTGAGGTCCACCCAGCGCCGGACACTTGTTTCCGTTTTCCATACAAAACTCCAATCACGCCGGCATTCTAATGGGGGCTTCACGCGAGTGACACGTTTCTTCGCGAGCTCTAACCGAAAATATCATCTCGTGTTAGCCGGACTTCTAACGGTGGTAAGAGGACCTCGCTAGCAGCCCGCCCGAAACTGCTTTCGATGCGCGAGGTCGAGGTTTCGAGTCCATGTATTCGAAGCCCATGGACCTCGGAGCCCAGTGCCCCCGGCGAATCGAAGGCGTATTGGTCATACGTCGAGTTTCGCCGGGGGGGCTGGGCGAAGGAAGCTCGGCCTCCCGCGCATTAGGAGTTTTTGAACCGGCTGCTATGACTCCGGCTGAATAGAAAACGAGCCGAGTTGGCCTTCGCGGTCAACTCGGCTCGCCTTAAGGCAGCCCGCATGAACAACGGCGCTCGAGCCACTAGCAGC
>CAYZYD010000504.1:0-3478 GCA_964482505.1 uncultured Planctomycetia bacterium
GCGCTTGGCCTGATCGGGACGGAATTCTACGGCATCTTCAGCCGCACCGGGGCCCTGGGCGCGCTGCCCTACCATTACACCCAATACTTGCTGGATAGCTTGCGAGCACGCCAACCGGCGCTTGTGGATTTCCTCGATCTCTTCGAACACCGCTTGAACTCGCTCTACTACCGAGCCTGGGAAAAGACTCGCATTCCCGTGAGTTTTGAGAAGGCAGCTCAAGCCGAGCGGGCCGGCTATCGAATTGACGAGCCGAGTCGAAGAGTCCTCATAAGTCTCGCCGGGCTCAATCCCAATCCACTCTTGAGCTCGACGAAGACCGACCCCCCGGAAGGGCACGCCAAACTCAATCGCGACGACTTAATCTACTACTCGGGATGTTTGGCAGGCTCGCGACCGACAGTACTCGGCCTCAAATCGCTCCTGCGAACCTACTTTGCCACCGAAGCTCAGATCGAGGAGTTTGTCGGGGAATGGGTCTCTCCTCCGGGCGAAGATATCTTTCGCTTCGGCGGCCGGGGTCCCGACGCGCCGCGCCTGGGCCAGACGATCTTTCTCGGCCACCGCGTCTACTTGATCGAGTATGGGCTGCGAATCCAGCTCGGTCCGCTTCCGCTCGACGCATTCGTCGGGTTTCTACCGGGCGGTTCCGCCCGCACCAAACTCGCACAACTCACGCGCCTCTACGTCGGCGGGGAATTTCTGCTCGAGTTCCGATTCACGCTCAACCGCGCTGAAGTTCCTCCGCTCAAGCTCGGAGTTCCCACTCGAGTTCCGCCGCTCCTCGGGCTCTCGACTTGGCTTCCGAGTCGATCTCAGAAGTGCGACCCCGACGATTACTTCTTCAGGAGCTCAGACTACTGGCCTTCTACCGGAGTGGGGGCCTGAGTGAGGGGAGCCCGCGCGGCACGAGAGTCAACGAACGAACATGATGAGATAAGAATCAAGTACCGGAGATCCCGATGAGAAACCTATCCCTTAAGTCGCTAGTCGCAAAGCTCAACGAGCCCTGTCGTCAAACCCTCGAGAGCGCCGCCGGCCTCTGCTTGTCGCGGACGAATTACAACGTCGAGGTCGAACACTGGTTCATCAAAATCCTCGAATCCGCGCAGACGGACCTCGAAGCGCTCTTCCGGTTCTACGAAGTGGATACCGACCAGTTACTCCGCGATCTCAACGCGAATATCGATCAGTTCAAAACTGGCAATGCGCGCCCTCCGGCGCTCTCAGCAAATCTCATCACGCTCATCAGCGAGGCGCTCCTTTTTGCGACCCTCGAATCTCAGGAGCAGAAGATCCGTTCGGGACACTTGCTCTACGCGCTCCTCTCCGAAGATAGCCTGAGCCGGATGGCCGCCGACATTTCGGATGAATTCGGCAAGATCAGCCCCGACGCGCTCAAAAAAGACTTTGCCGATGTCACCGCCGAGACGATGGAAGCGACGCACTCGGTCAGGTCCGAGGAGGCGAGCACTCGACCACTGAGCAGCCCCGCGCTCGATCAATTCACGATCGATCTGACCGAACGCGCCCGCCAAGGTGAGATCGATCCTATCCTCGGGCGCGACCCCGAGATTCGGCAGATCATCGATATCTTGACCCGTCGTCGCCAAAACAACCCGATCCTCACCGGGGAAGCGGGTGTCGGTAAGACCGCAGTAGTCGAAGGCTTTGCCCAGCGCATCGTCGATGAAGACGTCCCCCCTCCGCTCAAGGGAGTCACCGTTCGTACGCTCGACCTCGGGTTGCTACAGGCCGGAGCCGGCATCAAGGGGGAGTTTGAAAACCGACTCCGCGGAGTCATCGACGAAGTCAAAGCCTCGCCAGTCCCGATCATCGTTTTTATCGATGAAGCGCACACGATGATCGGAGCCGGCGGGCAAGCGGGTCAGGGCGACGCGGCCAACCTCCTCAAGCCCGCCCTCGCCCGCGGCGAATTGCGCACGATCGCGGCGACCACCTGGGCCGAGTACAAAAAGTACTTCGAACAAGACGCGGCGTTGGCCCGCCGGTTCCAAGTGGTGAAGGTTGAGGAGCCCTCAGAAGCGGTCTGCCTCGAGATGCTGCGCGGCCTGGCGAGCACCCTCGAGAAGCACCACCGGGTACGGATTCTCGAGGAGGGGCTGCGGGAGGCGGTGCGGCTCTCGCACCGATATATCTCGGGTCGACAGCTTCCCGATAAAGCGGTCAGCCTTCTCGACACCGCTTGTGCGCGGGTCAGTATCGGCTTCTCTGCTACCCCTCCACGAGTCGAAGATGCCGAGCGTGATATCCACCGACTCGAGACCGAGATCCGAGTGCTCGAACGCGAAGAGGCGGCGGGTAGCGACCACGTAGCCGAGCTCGAAGAGGTGCGGGCAAAGCTCGAGAAGGCACGCGAGCGTCACGGTCAACTCGAGCAGCAGTGGAAGTCGGAGCTCGAGCTCGTCAGCCAAATCCGCGAAATCCGCGATCGACTCGAATCTCCCTTCAACGAGCCAGAAGATCCTGAAGCGGAACCGCCAGCTCCGCTCGCGCCCGAAGAGGCAGAAGGGCTGCGGACCCAAATGCGCGAACTGACCACCCAGCTACACGAACTCCAGGGCGAAGAACCGCTGATGCAGCCCTGCGTCGACGGTCAACCCGTGGCCGAAGTCGTCTCAAGCTGGACCGGTATTCCAGTAGGCCGCATGGTCTCGGACGAGATCAACCAAGTGCTCAATCTCCGTCACAGTATGGAGGAGCGTATCGTCGGTCAGTCCCACGCCCTCGAAGCGATTACCCAGAGTATTCAGACCGCGCGCGCGAACCTCGCTGACCCCAGAACTCCGATCGGAGTCTTCATGCTCGCGGGTCCGAGTGGGGTCGGTAAGACCGAGACCGCGATCACCCTGGCTGAACTTCTCTACGGCGGTCAACAAAACATGACCGTGATCAACATGTCTGAGTACAAGGAGGAGCACAAGGTATCGCTGCTCATGGGCTCTCCTCCCGGCTACGTCGGCTTTAAGGAAGGTGGAGTGCTCACCGAAGCGGTTCGCCGCAAGCCCTACAGTGTGGTCCTCCTCGACGAAGTTGAGAAGGCTCACCCAAGCGTCCAAGAAGTCTTCTATCAGGTATTCGATAAAGGCACGCTACGCGACGGGGAGGGTCGCGACATCGACTTTAAGAATACGATCATTCTCCTCACCTCAAACGCCGGGACCGACTTGATCGCCTCGCTCTGCGAAGACGAGGCGACGCGCCCCGAACCCGAGACGCTCGCCTCCGCGCTCCACGAAGAACTCCTCAAGACCTTCAAGCCTGCGTTTCTCGGTCGAACCAAGATTGTTCCGTACTACCCGCTGACCGAGTCGGTGCTCGAGCAGATCGTCGGACTCAAGCTGGAACGGATCGCCGAACGGATCCGGTCAAATTACAAGGCCTCGGTCGAGTTCTCGACTGAGCTTGCAAAGAGCGTCGCTTCGCGGTGCCAAGAGGTCAGCTCGGGGGCTCGGAA
>CAYZYD010000505.1:0-3469 GCA_964482505.1 uncultured Planctomycetia bacterium
TAGGCGATGATGTTAAATCGCTTATCGCTGCCGAGGGAGCGAATGACGTTTTTGATCTCGCGGCGGGCCCGAGTGATGCGTTTGCGGTTCTTGCGTACCCACTCATTGATCTTCTCGCTAGTACCGGTGCCTCGGCGCAATTCCTTCATCTGCTCCTTGGTCGGCGGATCGGTCGCTTCCATGCTCCCCGAGATATCGAGCACAAAGATGATATTGCGTCCGCTCAAATCGAGACCGAAGAGGCGGACCCCCGTCTTGCGCTCGTCTTTGTCGGTTTGACTCAGGTCGATTGTCCTCGGGTCGATTTTGTCCCGGTGGGCCCGGACGTAAGATTTGAAGTCTGCGGCAAAGTTAAAGGGCTTGCCCGTCAGTCGGTAGAGTGCGTCTCGGCAGCTGATCCAAGCCCGACCCGCCACGTCGACCTCAACTTGGTCTCGACCCTTGTAGAGCCTCTCGACGTATTCGCGTTTCTCCCAGCGTTCCATGGCTCGGATGAGGGGGTCAAAATAGTCTCGTTTGCTCTGGCCAAGAATTCGAGCCGCGAGAGCGACTACTTCAGGACGCTCGTCGGTCAGCCCCTTCTCTGCCATCGAGAGTGCGTCGAGCTGACGGTGTTGCCAACTGACTTGAAGCAAAAGAAAGCGCTCGGACCACGATTTTCTTCGGTGCCACCGACGACTCAATTTGTCGAGTAATTTCGAGTCACTAATTTGGAGGAGGGCTTTCACCGCGCCCGCGAAGACCTGATAGCGCTCGGCAGGGAGCACGTCTTCGGGGCTCCACCCTTGAACTTCGGAGTAGACGGCGGGAATGACCTTGAGCGCCTCTTTGGGATCTTTGCGGGCGAACTCGAGCATCGCGGCTCTGAGCTGATTGAAGTCGCGACGGGCGAGCGCCTCGCGAACGCCGTTAGGCTTAAACGAAAAGGCAGCCAAGAGCAGCGAAGCGAAACAAACCACAACGAAGAGAGCCGCACTTCGGGAGGTGATCGAATTTAGGGACACGGGGTGGGCTTTCTGAGTGAGTCGGCACCAGTTATTGGCGCAGTGCTATGAGCTAACCGAGAGTGCCAAATCTAGCGATCTACACGAAGGAATACAATCGGGGGCGCCTCAGGTCGTCGGACCGAACCCACGCGTCGGACGCCGACTGCAGCGGGGTTTCCCGCTTCGCAGGGGTGAAGACATGAAAAATGCGGGGCTAACAGCCCGCCCGGAAAATTCGACTCGGCCACGAGGTCGATCGTCCTTCGCTCCGCACCTGCGGCGAACACGACTCAGATTTTTCCAAAGTACTCCTTGATCTCACCCCGCTGGGTTCTGATCGAGGACTGCTTCGAGGCCAAACAAGAGCTCGTCGATCTGAAGTACCGTATGACACGTCAGAATCAATCCCGGCATGTAGCACTGTCGATCGAGAGTGTCGTGCCGCAAACTGATTCTCTCCCCGGGACCACCGAACAAGACCTCTTGGCTCGCGAGAAAACCATCCATTCGAATACTGTGGACCGGAATCGGATTATCGCCAGCGCGCGCCTGCATGCTCGAAGGGGCGGACGCACGCTCGCCCGAAAGAGCACTCTGGAAGTGGAGAGCGGTCCCCGAAGGGCGGTCGAGCTTGCCCGGATGGTGATACTCGATAATTTCGAGGGAGGGGTAGTGTCGGGTTAGTTCGCGACCGAACCGTAGCAGGAGCGTCGCCGCGAGCGAAAAGTTGGGAACGACCGCGCCGCCGAGGCGAGCCTGCGAGTATCGGGCTGCTAGCTCCTCGAATTCTCGCTTCGAGAGCCCAGTCGTGCCGACGACTGGGCGGATACCAAGCTCGAGGTAGAGCTCGAGATGCCGCTTGACGCAGTTTGGCTCGGTAAAGTCGATCGCGAGGTCGGGCTTGAGTTCTGAAAGTCGATCGGGCAGCGAGTCTTTTCGCCCAAGTTCGCCCACCAAATGCAGTTCGCTCTGAGCGGAGATGGTTCGCACGCTGACACGACCCATGGCACCGAAAGCACCCACGATCACAACACTGTTGGACATACGACACCCTCTCCTGAGCGCCCTAAAATACTTTGACCCCATTTTGAGGAAAGTCTAATCTGCCTTGCGGTTACCTCGGGCAAGGGTGACCACGGGCTGGAGGATCGAGACAACCGCCGGTAACTGAGCGGGACAGGCCCTATTTTTGGTCACTCGCAACGCATCCTTGTAGAATGTCGCGGGGTCCTGACACTTTTGATCGGCCGCACGCCGATTCGCCCAAGCTCGGCGACCGAGTTGTCGGCGGATTGAGATCTAGATGAGAGAGCGATGACTGTCCTATCTGAGGAAAAACTCACCGACTATCTGAGCAGAGTACTGACCCTTTCCCGGGACGTGCTCGGGCAGATCCCGGCCGAGGGAACCCAACCCGTGCGAGATGACTTGTTGGATCGCTACCTAGAGCTGATCAACGGGCTTCTCGAAGATCGATCCATTGATCAGCGACTCAGCGATGACAGCTGGAACTGGATCTTTGAAAATCGACCGACCGCCAACCACATCAAACTTTACGGTCGACTCGCTTGGATCAATCTTCAGCTCCACGAACTGATTTGACCCGCACGACCGGTCATTCACACGGCCTCTAAAATCTGGAGTGGATACGGCTTCCCTCAATACGCTCCTTAAAGTAAAGGACATCTGATGAGTCCGCGCGAGAACCCACTCGATTTCCGATATCGTCGTGAACCCAACGTCCCGACGCGACCGCGTGGAACGTCTCTCACTTGGTATCATACCGGCTTCGGTATCTTGCTCGTCGCCTCCGTCGTGTTGAGTCTCTACGGGATCAGCGACACCGCTAACTCAGCCGAAAATCAGAGCAAATCGTATAAAGAGACTAGTATTGGTTCGGTCCCGACTGAGTTTGGAGAGTTGGTCGGCTTCGCTAGTGACGATCACAAGACAACACAGACTTTTGAGAATACCTCCGGAGTCATCCGGCTTATTGAGCTCCGAGGGAACGAACTCCAAGAAGTTGCCTATCGCATCGATCGTGTGCAGCCGGCGCGGCCGAGGGAGGGTGCCGTCTCCTCCGATCTGATCTTCTCAAGTCTTCGAGATGTAGAGAAAATCTCCCAGAGTTTGCTCGAATCACTGCCCGACCAAGCGACCAAATCTGTTTCGAAAGAGATCGAGAAGAAATACATCGCACTTCTCTCTCCGCTCGTCGAGGCTCGAGCGAAAGACCCCCGTTTGCAAGGGGTGGTTTGGACGACGGTTTTCAAGGGCGCTAAGAAAAAGCTGACCTTCATCCGGCTGTACCAATATCTGACTGTACTCCAGACCGAACTCGTCGCGTTACTCTGAGTCGGATTGAAAGGACGGAGTCCACCCTCGGTTGGGAAAATTTTCTCTTCGTGACAATCGAAGGTAAAATCGCATACTAGTGTCCTGTTCGAAAAGTTCGAGCAAGAATCGCCGGCCCTCGACCTCCC
>CAYZYD010000506.1:0-3464 GCA_964482505.1 uncultured Planctomycetia bacterium
CGACCTGCACTGTCGAGCGGGCCCAGCGTATTTCCAATCGGCTCTCCTCCAACGCCTGCCGCCCAGAGGACAGTGTGGGTCTGTATCGACTCGTCTCCGACTTTGACTTCGCCAGGCTCTATCGCGGTGACAAATGAGTTGGTCCAGATCTGCACTCCGAGGGATTCTAGTTTGCGAGCGGCATTGAGCGAGAGATTTGAGTCGAACGCAGGAAGAATGCGTTCGCCGCCCTCAACGAGGAATATTCTGGCTTGCGACGGTTCGATGCGTCGAAAGTCACGAGAGAGGGCGAATCGAGTGATCTCCCCGATCGAACCCGCCAGTTCGACTCCGGTGGGGCCGCCACCGATCACGACAAAAGTCAGCCAGTCTCGTCGTTTGCGGGCGTCGGTTTCCATTTCCGCTTGTTCAAAGGCGAAGAGTATCTTGCGGCGAATCTTGGTCGCCTCTTCTAGCGTCTTTAGCCCTGGTGCCAGAGGCTCCCACTCGTCGTTGCCAAAATAGAAGTTTGTGGCCCCCGCCGCGACTACGAGTCGGTCGTACGAGAGTTCACCGGAGTCGGTCTCGACGACTCGCTTGTCGAGATGAACTCGTTTCGCTTCGGCAAGGAGGACTCTTACCGAGCGATACTTTCGGACGATGGTCCGAATCGGCCAGGATATGTCGGCCGGGCTGAGTCCAGCGGTTGCAACCTGGTAAAGAAGTGGTTGGAAGAGATGGTGATTGCGGCGGTCGATAAGAGTCACCTCAATCTCTCGTCCTTGGGTACGGTAGATCCGCTCCGCCCAGCGCCCGAGACGTTTTGCCGCTTCGAGGCCCGCGAAGCCTCCGCCGATGATCACAACGCGCTCGATCGGGGTGACTTCTGTCTCGACCGCACTCTCCGCCGCGATTTCAGAACGATTAGAAAGCACGTCTTTGACCTCGCTTCAGGTGGGGAAGTGTATAGTTTCGAAGGGCGCCCGGCGGAGATTCACGAACGCTGGCATTCGCCACCGAGGCAGTATCTCCCATCGGTATCGCTGGTGAGGAGGTCCTTGCAAGACTGCAAATGTCTCAGATAATAAAGAATCTACCTTTCGATTGACAGGAAACGACTATCCTGGAAGCTCCCTTTGCGAGTCGGGTCGTCGCTCTTCAATCACTTCAAAACTCTCTGACTCTGACTCGATGGTGTCAGCTATCTGATCGCCGTTCGGGTGGGTCGTGACCCAGACGAGTTTCGAATTGCGTCGTAGGGCACCGCGCGTTGGTCGATCAACAGCCCGGGCGAGGGCGGTGAGTAACTGGGCTCCGGGGCTTGTCAGTTCACCCGACTCAGCCGCCTCGGGAAATAGACAGCTGTAGCAGTGAACCTCGACTCCGACGGGGCTGGGTCGCGTGACGTCTGACCTCATCGCCGATCGCAGCCGGCGAAAGTAGCTGGCTTGACGAGCACCGAGTCCAGATCCGAGTTGGAGCCAGCCTGGGCTCCCGAATGCGCAGAGGATCAGCAGGTCAATACGCTCAGCTCGCTCGCGGATCGTCGACACGACCGCCGGCACTGTGGTCGCGGGGTGCACGACGATTCTCTCGAGTTTGGCTCCCGCGGGAAGTCGGTGGGGCTCCAACGCAATTTCGCCGAGCCGGGCGTCTTGCACGCAGATGATCAAACGAGTTCCTTTCTCAAAGGTCCGAGAAACTGAATGGGTTCTTCGACTTAGGGGGTTGGCTGGTGCGATAGATAGACCCTCGAAGGCTGAATTGACTCCGTTTAATGGTCGCCCCCAACACCCGAGTGTTGCCCTACCCGACAAAATAGTACCGGTGCCTCATTAGCCGCGATGAGATTTCTGACTTATGGCAAAGTTTTGGGAACGGGTGGGCGCGGACGCTGTTTACTCGCCCGGTGGACGTCGCGCGTCTCGCGCAGTCCGCGTGTTTTTGATTTCGTCCCCTTCCTCGACCCCAGGTTGCGCTTGTGCCGACATTCGGCGAGGGCCTGCGAGTGTGGCGCGTTCTCCAAACCCCGCGGAGATATCTTGGAGCGAGCGCCGCTTCCAGTGGGCGGCAATTCTTCTGAAGGTACTTGCCCCTTCAGAAAGCAAGCTGGCACTCAAGAGACTGGAGAGGTTAGGGTGATGCAGAAGAATAGGAGTTCTCAATGATGCGATGGATTCTTGGGTTCACTCTGGTAGTGAGCAGCCCGGTCTGGGCCCAAACCGACACCCCGGCCAAGCCCAAAACTCCACCCTCGGGTACCGGCCAAGACGGAGCCGCTGCCAAAGAGTGGATGTACGGAGTCGATACGACGCACTCGATGGCGCTCTTTTGCGTCAAGCACCTCGGGGCCGGCCTTTTTTACGGCCGCTTCAATGGAGTCGAAGGGGGATTCAATTTCACCCCTGGTCATGACGCCAATCCGCTTGAGGTCGAGATTGCGATCGATGCGGGCTCGGTCGACACCGGGAGCCGGCGCCTCGACGGGCACATCAAATCGGCGGACTTTCTCGATCACGAAAACCACGCCAAGATGACCTTCAAGAGTTCGTCGAGTAAGAAACTCTCAGACTCAGAGTTTGAGGTAATGGGAGATTTGCAGATTCGCGGGGTCACCAAGCCGATCACCGTCAAGGTGACAAAGACCGGGAGTCGCGCCGGCCAACGCGGCAACCGTATCGGATTCAAGGCGGAGTTCTCGATCAAGCGGAGCGAGTATCAAGTGATGTACGGCGTTGAGAATGGCTCGGTGGGCGACGAAACCGAGATTATCATCGCCGTCGAGGCGATCGAGGGTGCTGGCCGCGATCGAGGCGGACGGGGCCGGCGCGGCGGACGTGACCTTGTCGCCGAACTCATGTCGCATGACAAAAATGGCGACGAAAAGATCGAAAAGTCCGAACTGCCCGAGCGCATGCAGCGGGTCTTTTCAAGATTGGATCGCGATGGTGATGGGTTCATTACCAAGACGGAGATCGAAGAGGGTCAGAAGCGACGCGGCTCGGGACGAGGCGGTCGCTAACCACCAACTCCAAAGATCATTCGGATTGAGGCCTGCGATGCTAAGACACCCCAACCTTCGTCGTCGCGACAGATGCTGGCGGTGCTCTCGGCGAAGCCGTCTCTCAGATCTCAATCAGAAGACCCGGTTCCGGCCGGGTGCCCGAGCAACCCCGCGCTTGCTTCTGGTCTATCTCGGCTGGGTGATGGGGTGGGGGCTCGGAATCGGCTGCTCGCCCGAACCGAAGGCCGAGCGTTCGAATTCGCCTAGTGAACGCACTGCACCGGAGGCGGCGAGCGAGGCCTCTCCAGCTGGCGACCCTCCCAGCCAGGTCGGTTCAGAACCACCCGAATCTTCGGCTCGATTGCTCATCTTGGTCCTCGAGGACGGTAATCCTCAAGCTGGGTTTGCGGTGCAACTCGTCCAAGCCGAGTACTTCGTCAACGGAACCACGGATTCCCAGGGGGCGTATCAATTCGAAGAG
>CAYZYD010000507.1:0-3461 GCA_964482505.1 uncultured Planctomycetia bacterium
TCGCCGAGTTCTCACTCGAACTTTCCGAACAGGACACTAGCAGCCCGCTCGAAAACTCATTCCGCGCGGGAGGCGGGGCGGGCTGCTAGCCGCCCGAATGAGTCGTATGATTCGTGAACCCACCCCTTCGAAGACGTAAGAAGCCTGCTTGCCTGCATCAGATAATTGCCTTCCGACTTCTTCAAAGGCGGTTCATGAATCATAGGGGCTTGAATGAAACTCCCAGAACTGCCTTGGCCAATTGGAATAGCGACGGAATTCACTATTCAATCCTAAGCGAGGAACCTTGAACGAATACAAAAAACTGGTGCAGCAAAACGCGCAAGACTTCTGGAGCTCAATCGCCAAGGACTTTCAAGCTTCGAAAGATGAGCACGGCGGCGCGGGCCAGAATCCCAACCTCGGGCAGTGGCTCGATAACAACCAACTGTTGCTCAGACATTTGCAGAGCCTGGCCGAGAGTTGGACTCGCGCCGATGCAGAGTTTATACGAACGCACTCCCGCAACTCCGAAAACTTCGGAACCCCCAAAGAGGTCGCTATCTTCGCGCACTACAAAGACGTGCTCTTCGAGCTGAAGAGGCTCGCAAAAAAGTAATCGGGGTGAATGTCATCGGCTTCGCGAGAACGGGCAGATAAGACGCGACGGACGCGATTCGCCCGCTCGGCGTCGCCCAATCAACGAGCTGAGTCGACTTTAAGAGAAGGCTGACTTTCGGGCTGACTCGCCGCCGTTTGGAACTCGGCGACGATCGACTGGGCCCACGCGTCTTGAGGATCTTCAGCGAGAATACGGTGCGCGATACGGAGCGCTTCCGCGCTGCGGTCTTCTTCGGCCAACTGTTTCCCCGCTTTGAGAAGCAAGCCGGACCGGTCGATCTTACTTGCGAGCTGAACCGACTCTTCGCGCGCAAAATTGACCAGGTAGTCGCAGCAAGCGAGCGCGTCGACCCAGCGGCGCTCGCGCGTCGCCGTCTCGTAGGCTTTCGCAACGCGTGGTTCGATCTCTGCCCCGCGCTCAGTATAGGGCTCGAGTGCCTCGAGTAGTTGCGGATCTTCGAGCGCGAGCACCGCCCGGTGTAAATAAACCCGAATATCCTCGAGCGCGAGCGCTTCTTTAAACCACCGGTCGCCCCATTCCCGTCGACGCTCGAGCCAAGGTTTGAGGCTGCGATCGGTCACCGTTCCGCGCAAGAGCGCTAAGGCCCAATTCGTGACTTCGATCATCTCTTCAGGATAGCTGTCAATCGCCCGCTGGTCGTAGTGAGCCTGACACGCCTTGAGCAACTCGGACTGGTAACGCGGATTCTCCCGGTCGCCACGAGCGAGTTGAAACCACCAATTGGCGCACTCGCGCCAATCTTCGGCTCGCGCGTGGGCGTTTGCGAGTCGCTCGAGCGACTCCGGTCCCGGTCGATCGGCGAGCTGCTGAAGTGCGGCTTTGATCTCCTCGGCGGGGTCGGGTTGAATCCACTCTTTGATCTTCGGGAACGACACCGCCAGGGCCGCGACCAAGATGATCATCGTGACGAAAAGCGACCAACGACCCATCAGGAGCCGGCCCGCTTCGAGTAGACGACCAGCCGCCGCTGCTTCCGGTGGTATCTCTCCGGGAACTCCGCCACGCGCTTCAATTTTCCCTCCTGACAAGCTTTCTCAGCCCGTTCCAACAGCGACGGTTCGTCGCATTCATAAAAGACGAGCCAGGCCCGGTTCTCCTCGACGATCTCCGAAATCGTCGAGTCGGGATCGTGCTGAAAGAGCCGGTGAACACCACCGCTGTAGTAGGCGATCTTTTCTCGGTTGGTAAAGACCGGCTGTCCGAGACTCCCGTGCTCGAGGATCCACTCCGCCGCCTCGCGCTGGGCGATCTGATTGCGTCGCTGCGGCATCATGCTGTGAATTCCGATCGCGACCAATACCAAGCCAAGTATCAGACCCGCGATGCCGCTCTTCGGGGTCCGGGGGAAGAGGGTTCCGAGCCCTTGTACGGCCGCGCAGAGACCGCGCGCGGTCCAGGGTAGACTCAAAGTGACGAGTGACAAGGTGTGCCGCTTCGTCAGATAAGAGAGCCCTTGAGAGTTGATCAACAGCAGGTAGACGAGGATCAAGAAGGCTCCGCAAAGACCGAATAGCAGGTGTCCCCGCTGCCACTCTCGACGCTTTAGCGTGATGTAGAACCCAAACATCGAGGCAAAGGCGAGGACCTCGGGTGAGGCTGAATACCAGCGGTAGGCGACTTGGCGCAGTTCCGCCGTGAGCCCGAGAAGGCTCGCTTTCGCAACCGCCTGAGTTTCAGGCGAGAGCCAGATTGGATCGACACAGCCGAGGCCAAAGAGACTGCCCAAGTTTTTCTTCCTCGTAACCGTCCAAATTCCGTCGTGGTAATAAATCGTCAATACGTAGGGGAAGATCAAGACAAACGCCGTGAAAGCGAGCAGACAGAAGTTGCGAATCGCGCGTGGACGCGTCTCGCGATTGACCCACCAGAGATAAGCTCCGAGCGCGGGAAAGAGAATCAGCGCTTCGGGCCGGGTCAGATAGGCGAGGCCGACCGCGCCTCCGGCACTGATCGCCGTTAACAGCCGGGTATTCGCGGCGAGCAGGACGGTCTGTCTGAGTGCGAGCAGAAAAAAGAGGATAAACACGGAGTCACTCATGATGTCGGCCGAACTGCGCACCAAGTAGGGTTGGAACGCGGCCAAAACGCCGACGAGTTCGGGTGAAATCCCAGGGAAGAGGAGTCGCGTCAGATCCATCATAAGAAGGATGACCCCAATCCCCGCGAGTAGCGTCACAAAGAGCGCGGCTCGCTCGCGTCGACTCTGTTCGAGTCGAAAGCCCGCATTGGTCGTCGGATCGGGTTTAGAGAGAAGCGCACCTTGGATGCGATTGGTCGTACCGAACAGGTAAGCGGCCAGCGGATGGTACTCGTCGAGAAAAGCGGCGTAGGGGTCACCCTCCTCGATATGCTCGGCCGCGGCTAGAAAACGCGCTGAGTCCGCTCCGATCAGGGGCTGACCCAAAAGGCAGACCACGCGGGCCGATAGGGCTAAAAGGATAATATAGAGAACCGAACGAAGCTTGAGTCGAGCTGCGATAGGAGCCGGGAACCAACCCATAGCCAAAGGGCCGGCGGGCCGGACCGGGCGTTCCTGAGTCTCGGGTGAACCAGCGAATAACTCTAGGTTTGCTCGCACGTTGTCATGAGTCCACTCAGATAGCACTACCGGATCGGCGGCGCGTAGCAACCCGAGACACCGGTCTCGGGGGTTGATCCGTCGGTCGGCTCGGAGTCCGCGCCTCCTCAAAAGCCCCAGACGAGACGGAATCGAGCCGTCCGAACTCCTCCGTTCGACATTCTGGCACGAAGTCTGGCGGTTCGACAACTGCTTATTAGTCCAGAGGGCTAGTGTCCTGTTCGGAAAGTTCGAGTGAGAACTCGGCGAGCCATTCGGCCT
>CAYZYD010000508.1:0-3454 GCA_964482505.1 uncultured Planctomycetia bacterium
CCAAGTCGGTGAGAGCTTGGGCGAGCCGGACCCGAAACCGGCGCTCTTCTGGAAAGCGCGCGACTCCGAGTCGGGCGTAATGGAGCGTGAGAAGACGGTCCTCTAACTGGCGGCTCGCTTCGGCCGCGAGGAGCAAGAGCTCGGGTCGACTGTCGGGCTCGAGCGCTCGGCGTCCCGCGACCTGGCGCAACCTGGTCCAGTCCTCGAGTTCGAACAAGACCTGGATCAACCCCTCGGTGGCGGCTCGGTCGGTCGGAGCCCAAGCGAGTATTCGGTCGTACGCGAGGCGCGCCTCTTCAAGCCGATCGAGTTCGAAGAGCGCTCGTCCCCGAAGATTCTCTCGAGCGACGACGAGTCGTTGCTCGCGGTCACTGAGCTCTTCAAACGCTTCGGTTGTGTCTGCGGGACCCAACGCTTTGAGCGCCTCCTGCGGCTTGCCGTCTTGAAGCGCTTGTTGGGCCAGTTCGAGATCGACGCGTCCGGCCACGACGACGGGGCAAAAGCCGAGCCACAAGAGTGCGACCAAGAAGAGCCCAAGCGGCGACGGTCGATCGGAGCGGGGGGCTTTCATCCTCTCACTCCAACTTCCATACGAAGACGACTTCGGTCTCGGTCGCAACCGGCTCTCCGTCCCGAACCGCGGGATCGTAGCGCAAGGTGCTCGCGGCCCGCCGAGCCGACTTTTCGAAGACACCCGTCGGTCTGCTCGCGACGATTTCGAGGACACGCACCCGGCCTTCACGATCGACCGCGATACGAACCGTGGTCTCCCCTTCGGTCCCGCGACGTCGAGCTCGCCACGGATAGTAGGGTCCGAGATCTGGCTGAAACCTCGGGCGCGGCTCGGCTCGATTCTCTCTTAGGGCCAACGGTTCGGGCGCTGAGGTGGCCGGCTCCGCAAACGGTATCACTGCTTCGATCGGTCTCCAGTCGAGGGTCGTGCCGAGCTCGCTCGCGAGGCTCGATTGCTGCTCGTCGAAATCCAACGCCGGCAGTTTGTACTCGGGTAGCTTGAGTTGCCTCTCGCCCGAGGTGCTGGCCGGGCTCTCGCGCTTGAGAACGGCGCCAGTCGAGGATTTCTGCGCGAGCGAATCACGCGGTTCGGGCGTGCGGAACGGTATCGTCTCAACCTCGATGGCTCGCTTCGGTCGTGCGTTGAGGTCTACGGGTTCAGTCCAGTCTCCGAGAACTCGCACTCCCGCGGCCGCGCTGAGCCCGGCCGCTACGATACCGCAGAGAGCCGGCAGCCAGCGCGGCGCTGAGCTCGACACCGATTGCGTCACCATCGCCCTCTCCCCTCGGGGTCGGCCGCGAGGTCGATCCGCTCGGCTCCTGCCTCGCGGCAGCGGTCGATAACGCTCACGAGCCGGCGCGTCGGTACCTCTCCGTCGGCGTGGATCAAGACGCGCTTCTCCTCTTGGTTTGAGAGGGCGCTCTTGATCGCGGCGCCGTCGCCGAGCGGAAACGGTTTATCGCCGAGCCAGAGATCACCGTCACCCGTGATCGTCACTACGACGGGACGTTGGGGCAGCGGGTCCGCTTGGCGCGCCGTCGGTCGCTCGATCGGAACCGCACTCGGGCGAGCGAGTGTGGCCGAGATCACAAAGAAGATCAGCAGCAGAAAGACGACGTCGACGAGCGGGGCGATGTCGACTCGCGCTTCGGTGGACCCGATTTCTCGAGTTTGGAGTGGTCGCAGTGAATTCATCCGACGACTCCTCGCGCTTTGAGCCGCTCACGCCATCTCAAGAGCGCCTCTCGGCCGACGAGGGTAGGGATCGCGATCACGAGCCCGACCTGAGTGGTGATCAGCGCTTGCGAGATACTCGCGGCGACAAGGTGCGGCGTCACTCCCGATTCAAAGGCGAGGACCAAGGCCATGACGGTGCCGAGTAGTCCGACAAGTGGAGCGACGGCGCCGAGGGCGCCGAGAATGGGGAGTGCACCGCGCGGTCGGTCAAAGCGCAAAGCGAGCGCGACCGACTCGTGAACAATCGCTCCCACGCACCAGGATCCGATGATGATGAGGGCGACGAGCGGGGCTCCTCCAGATTGCCAGAGGGGATCGAACGAGTTCACGGCTTTTGACCGCCCTCTCTGGAGTCTTCGCCCTTCTCGCGTGCGCCCCGAGTCGCGAGGAGTCGCATCGCTGCGGACTCGGCTCGAGCGAGACGCCGTTGGGCGTCTCGTACAAAGACTGCGTGGACGAGGAGCAGCGGCACGGCCACGATCAAGCCGAGCTCGGTCGTGAGAAGCGCTTCTCCGATTCCCGTCGATAGCTGCGCCGGATCGTTACCGCTCTCGAGATCGAGCGCGTGAAAGCTGCGGATCATCCCAGTGACGGTTCCGAGGAGTCCGAGGAGTGGAGCTGTTGCGGCGAGCACCCCGAGGAGACGCAGCCCGCGTTGCAGTCTGACTTCAGCCTCGACGAGAGCCGCGCCCGCCCGCTCTTCTCGACTCGCAGCGTCGCCCCGCAGGATCTCTTCCAAGACGGGTATGGCCGGAGCGCGGTAGTTCGCAAGGGCGGGTGGTTGAGCTGAGTTGAGTAGCTCGATCAAGTTGTGCGGGAGACGCCAACGCCACCAGAGGAAGAGGCGGTCGAGGATCAGCAGCAGTCCGATCAGCCCCACTGAGATGATCGGCCAGGCGAACAATCCCGCCCGTTGTACCCAGGCGAGGAGACCCCGAGGTGACGCCTCGCGAAGCGCCAGTCGACCGGTGATGTCGACCGGTCTCATGGGAGCCTCTGAAGTTTGGTCGGCCTCGAGATCGGGGCCCGCAACCTGCCACTGGCCATCGTCGAGACGCCGGCAGATCCCTCGGGTTCTCAGGTTCTTTCCGAGGGCGATTCTCTGGACCGCTCCCCAGCGCCAGACCGGGACCTCAATCGGCGCCCCGGATCGGTCGAGGAGCAACTGATCGACCCTCTCGGCTCTGAGGTCAGCCGCCCAACGGTCGAGGCGCACTTCGGTCGCGTCAACCACCTGAGGCCAGACTTCGAGGAGTCTGTTCGCGTCCGCGCGCGTATCGACCTCGAGTCCTTCGCTTGCGAGCCGGCGGGCGAGTTGGCCCGTTTGAAGCCGCGACTCTTCGGTTGCCCGCAGGTCAGCCGACTGCTGACCATTCAGCTGACGGAAGAGCTGTCGGTCGGACTCGAGTTGCTGCTCAAGGGTTCGAATGTCTCTTCGCTTGGCCTCGATCCTGGCGATGAGTTTCTTGCGAGCCGTTTCAACCTTGCGGCGCGTTTCCACAAGATCGACTCGGGAAGATTCGAGCTCTGCTTGGAGACGTTGCTTGGTCGAATCTTCGGCGGGACCTGCGTGCGCAACTTTGACCGGCGCAATCGACTCGACCAGAACGCCTCCCAAACAGAGCACCGCGCAAGCGAGAAGGTACCTGGACGTCGAGGTTCGCCGGGGGCGCTGGGCGAAGGAAGCTCGGCCTCCCGCGCGGA
>CAYZYD010000509.1:0-3454 GCA_964482505.1 uncultured Planctomycetia bacterium
GGAGTTATTGGCTTCACGGTAAAGACGTTTGAGAGTGGCTTGATTGTCGTCGATGATCGCGACGACCACCTCGCCATCATCGGCGACATTGCGACGTTCGCATATCACCAAGTCTCCCTCATGAATTCCGTCTTCTATCATGGAATTGCCACGAACCTTGAGTGCGTAGTGCTCAGATCCCATCGGGAGAAGATCCGCGAGATCAAACACCTCAGGATTCTCGAGTGCTTCGATCGGTTCCCCCGCGGCAATCGATCCGAGCACTTGCAGCGGAACGCTGCTCTCTTCGACACTGGCCGATGCGGCTTCGTCGCAAAAGTCGGGGTCGAGAACCGCGAGCGACCGAGCTCGATGCTTCTCGCGTGAGACGGCCCCCTTTTGTTCGAGCTGACGCACATGCTCGTGGACCGTCACTTTTGAAACACCGAAATGCTGTGCCATTTCCTCGAGTGTCGGGGAGATGGACCGAAATCGTCGGTACCGTTGGATAAACTCAAGAATCGCCACTTGGCGGTCGGTGTAGTACACGCCCTAAGCTCCCCACCATGCGATCGCGATCAAGAGGATCAACACGGCACCAAAAGTAAGAATCTCATGCGGAGTCGAAGTTTCCTGAAAGCTCGCCTCGTCGATGGCTCCAAGCGGTGCGTCGGCGGCGAGATTGACTCGCGCGCGGTGGATAGCGCTCGGCTCTGTGGATTTCAGAAAGGGAAAACGGACTCGCCTTGAGTAGTCTCGTTCGAAGTCGAGCTCCAGTTGGCAGGCCTGAGTGCGTTTGGCCTGAACAGTCGATCCCTGAAGTGATCTCGAGGCGCCGATACTGTAATCGTCGCTTGTCGAGCGAGAGATCCACTGACCCGAACCCGGTTCTCTGAGGGTCGGACGAAAGCGCCGAGGCTCCGCCTCAATCGTGACGGTGGTGAGGGGGAGAGTGACAGTATTCAGCAGCGGAAGTTGTTCGACCTTCGGCGAGGCTGCCGGGTCGACGAATGTCTCAACTTCCTTGAAGTCGTCGCCCTGATTTCCGCGGCTCCAATATTGACTCTGCAGACTGCGTCTCGATCCGCTCCGGCGAACAAGCTGTTGCCCCCGCAAGGTCCGCACCTCAGCCACGAGGCGGTCAGCTCTGAGCCGTTCCGCCTTCAGGCTCTCGACCGGCAACTCGCGCTGATGGGTCAAATCACCTTCACCGGAACAGTCACCTGTAGCAGACCGGTCACTTCGAGAGGCCAAGTCATTTCTGTCGATATCATGAATCCCGTCGAAATCGTCGCTGGCGGCTTGGCCAAATCCGGCCCCGTCGCTCGCGTCTTCTAACAAAAACTCCTGAGCCTCAGACATCGCGAACCTCCCGTTTTCCAGGGACTTGGCAAATGTCCAAAGAGGGCCGACAGAGCGCCAACTCAAGAACGACCACTCCATGGGTATGGAGAGAGGGAAAAAGCACAGCTTGTAAATCCGAGCTCCGTTAACAAAGCCGCATTTACAAGCCCGAAGAAAGAGTCAGTCAGCCCATCGATCCGGGTGACAAATCGACTGATTCGCAGACTCCAGACTAGGCTCTTCGCTCCGGTCCGACCTACTCTGGTAGCGTTTCCGGTGCCTTAAGCTGTGGTGGCATTGCAGTAACAGTAACACGGCGCTTCAGTAACACGGCGCTTCTGGAACACTGCGCTTCAGTAACATTGCGCTTTAGTAACACTGCGCTTCAGTAACACTGCGCTTCAGTAACACTGCCCGCTCCGGCGACCTGTCGTTCCGACACTTCTCCCTTTGCTAGCCTCTCCTTCCGGCCACATTGTCTCCATTGACAACACTCTTAACAAGCCGGATATCAATCTCCTCGCGTCTAACGAGCCCGTGCCTAACAAGTGCCTAAAGGAGCCCAGTGCTAAAAGGAGCCCAGTGCTAAAAGGAGCCCAGTGCTAAAAGGAGCTCAGTGCCTGTTAACTCGTTCGAATGCTCATTTTTGGCGCGTTGGTCGAAGATGATTGGGGAAAGTTAGCCTAACAGAAGGCGAACATCAAGATGAGTTCGTGATTTTTTAGGGTCCGCTCAAACCCTCGAACCGCTCGCGGTTTAGAGTGTGAAGCGAGTAGACTGGGACACATCCTAGATTTTCCCCTCAAAGGAGACGAATTGTGAAACCGACGAGAGCTACCTATATCGCGGGCGGAGCTTTGACCCCGTTCATCGGTAAGTTTCATCCTGACTTCATCTGGAAAAAGCACCCCGACTTCGGCAAGCGGGAGAATCCAGATATCGAGTACTACACGCAGGAACCGGCCCGGCAGGCGCTCGCAGAACTCGAGATCGACCCCAAGCTCGTCGACGGAGGCGTGATAGCAAACTTCGTCGGTGAGTGCTTCGCTTCACAGGGTCACCTCGGCGCCTTACTCGCGGCCGCCGATCCGGGGCTAGCGTACAAACCCTTTCACCGCGTCGAAGGAGCTTGCGCTTCGGGCGGGCTCGCCCTCGTCGACGGAATCCGCATGATCTCGACGGGCGCCGACGTGGTTCTCGTGGCCGGCTCTGAGGTGCAGACGACTTATAATGCGAAGGACGGGGCGGACTTTCTGGCTCGAGCCGCTGATTACAAGCGCGAGCGAGACATCGACCCCTTCACGTTTCCATGTCTCTTCGCGCGTCGGATGAAAGCCTATTGCGAGGCCAACGGAACCAACCCTGGGGACGTCGCTCCGATTGTCGTCAAGGCCTACCAAAACGCGGCGAAGAATCCCTACGCCCACATGCGAGAGGTCGGTATGAGCCTCGAAAAGGCGGGCGAGGCTTCCGACTCCAATCCGACCTTCCTCGAGAACAGCGAATTCGGCTCCTACCTCAAGATCAGCGACTGCAGCCAGGTCTCAGACGGTGGCGCCTGTATCGTGCTCTGCTCGGAGGAAGGTCTCGAGAAGATTGGCAAGAGTAGCAGCGACGTCGTTGAGATCGTCGGATTCGGCCACTCGACCGGGCCGCTCGGTCAAGTCAGCGACCTTACCAAGCTCGATGTCACGGAGCGCGCGGGTGCCCAGGCCTACTCGACCGCCGGCTGGAACGCGGCCGATATCGAAGTCGCGGAAGTCCACGATTGTTTCTGCATCACCGTCGCATTGATGTATGAAGCGCTCGGCTTCTGCCGGCAAGGAGAGGGCGTCGCGTTTGGAGCGAAGGGCGAGACGACTCTCGAGGGCTCGATCCCGGTCAATACTGGCGGTGGCTTGATGGCATTTGGGCACCCGGTCGGAGCGACGGGCGTCAAGCAGGCGTTTGAAATCTTTCGACAGATGAAAGGGCGCTGTGGCGACTATCAGCTGGCGAAAGCCCCGACTCGAGGACTGACAGCCAATATGGGCGGAGACGACCGGACCAGTGTCGTCACGCTCTACCAAAACCTCGACTAGCAGCCCGTTGAAAAACTGCTTTCGATGCGGGAGGTCGAGAATTCGAGCCC
>CAYZYD010000510.1:0-3453 GCA_964482505.1 uncultured Planctomycetia bacterium
CGTATTCGGTTGATCGTCCTAGTGCTGCACGCACTCGAAAACGCTCAACAACGCTCGATCGTGCACAGCGACATCACGCTTCGAAACATACTCGTAACGGCCGGGGATCATGAACCGCAACCGAAGATTATCGACTTCGGCCTCGCGAAGGCGCTCGAATGGAAGATCCGCGAGACGGTCACGGTCGAGGGTGAAATCGTCGGGACCCCGAGCTACATGAGTCCCGAACAAGCGAGCGAAACCAAGTCGTTTATCGATACCCGCACCGACGTCTACTCGACTGGAATTGTCCTCTACGAGCTCCTCACCGGAAAAGTCCCCTTTGAACTCCACGGAACGGGCCCGGGTCAATACCTCGCCCACTTGCGGCGGATTCGTGAGGAAGATCCCGTTCGCCCAAGCAACAAGGCCTCCCGCAGCCTTGCAGTACTCGCCAAGAGCCGAAAGTCGACCCCGAATATTCTCAAGCGGGAGTTGAGCAGCGATCTCGATTGGATCGTGCTCAAAGCGATCGAGAAGAACCCCGACCGCCGGTACCAAACCGCGACTGCATTCGCCCAAGACCTCGTCCGCTACCTCCACTTCGAACCCGTGGAAGCGCGGCCCCCGAGTGCGATCTACCGAATCCGGAAGTTTGCCCGCAAGAATCGCGGAGTCGTGGTCGCTCTGAGTACGATCTTCGCTGTCGCGCTCATCGGTGCGATCGGCATCACGCTTCTCTATTTTGATTCGCAGCGAAACGTCACGCGGCTCGAGAAGGCCGAGAGCAAGCTTCAAAAGAAGAATCGAGAGCTCGAGGAGACAAACCAAGTCCTGAAGCTGACGAACCTCGAGCGCGAGAAGGCGCGAGCAGAGGAAGCGGCGGCGCGGAGACTCGCCGAACGCCGAGAGGAGGAACTCGCCGAGAAGATCGAACGGGTTCGATCGGAAACCGAGAAAAAGCAGGATGCCCTCAGCCGTGAGCGTCGCGAACGAAATCGAGCTCAAGGAGAGGCCTATCGGGCCGAAGAGGCACTCTTTCGACTCAAGTCGCAAAACTTCGTCGCGCAGATCGAGGCCCTAGAAAATGAACTCGATCGACTCTCGGAAGCCAAGCCCGCTCTGCCGCTCTCGAGAAGCCGTCGCGACGAAGCGAGCCATTGGATCGAGCGGTACCAAGATAAGATCCGCGGCCACCTAGCCGGCTTGATCGACGAGCTCGCTCACATCGATCAAGAGTACGAAGCGCTCTACTTCGAGTTTCTCAAGCTTCAGTCGCAATTGATCAAAGACTCCGCTCTGCTCGGCGTCGATCCCGAAGGCTCGCTCAGCAAGCTCTTCGACGACGAAAAGATCCAGCAACTCGAGGAGCGGCTCGCAGAGTTCCGAGCTCAGATCGACGCGTTCGAAAGTAGCGAGTATCGACAGATCGCTTCAGCCTACCAAGCGTTGATAAAGCTCGAGTACGAGACGGTCACTAGTTTCGACGCACAGCAACGGTGGCAGTTCGCGCGCAACCAGATTCAGGAGCGCTACGGTTTCGATCTCAAACCGATCGTCGGGCTTCTTCCTCTGTTTGACGATGTCGAAACCAATCTCTGGGAGTTCCTCCACGTGCGGTCGGGACAACCGAACGCGATGCCGAAGCGAATCGAGGGGCGCAACGTACTGACCGAGGAGTGCGGGTTGATTCTCGTGCTGATCCCGGGAGGGGAGTTTGAGATGGGGGCTCGGCCGCCCGACCTCTGGAGTTGGCCCGGCCTGTCGCAACGCGACATCTACGCCACCCCCGACGAAAGCCCCGTCCAGACGGTACGGCTCGAGCCGTTCTTTATCTCCAAATACGAGATGACCCAAGCGCAGTGGCAGCGTCTAGCGGGAAACAATCCGAGCAAACTCAATCCCAACCGCCTCAATCAGGCGACCCTGCTCAACCCGGTCGAGTCGATTAGCTGGACCGAAGCTCGGGCTCTGCTCCAGCCGGTCGAGCTCACCCTGCCCACCGAAGCGCAGTGGGAGTACGCCGCGCGGGCGGGCCAATCCAGCCCCTGGTTTTCGGGTAACTCGAAATCGGCGCTCTCGAAGTACGCCAATCTCGCCGACCGCACCCTTGGTCGCGCGTCGCCGCAGACCAACCCCTCCAAGATCGCCTTCGATCTCGACGATCGCTTCGCCGGCCACGCGCCCGTGATCGACTTCGCCCCAAACCCCTTCGGACTCCACAACATCCTCGGAAACGTCTGGGAATGGTGCGAGGATCGGTACTCGACCGATTACTCGGTCCCGGTCTCGGGAGACGGCCGCGCCGAACGCCTCTCCAAGTATGACCTCCGAGTGATCCGCGGAGGAGGCTACACAAGCCTTCCCAAAGCGGCCCGCGTCAGCGCTCGAGGTAAAACCGATCCCGACAGCCGCTTCCCCCAACTCGGCGTCCGGCCCGTGTTGAACCTCCCTGAGTAACCCAAGACGGCTATAACCGAAGACGACTGTAACAGCGACGGCCTCTAACCTGCATTATTCACGAACCGCGTAGCGAGAAGTCGCAGTAGCGGGCTCGTGAAAAATTGGGCTACCGTTTCGCGACAACGGCAACTCTTGCCGCGCACCGGCAGGACTTTCAACGACCTCGTCTCGAACCGCTGACGCCCGCTGACTTAAGTACTCGAGTTTACTTTCACTTCGGTGATTCAAGGGCCTGAGCCGACGCCGTGGCACCCGGTCTGCTTTCCCCAGTTGGGAAAGGAGTCCGCCCGTGCAAATCGGTATTTACAAGAGTGTCGCCGGGGCTTCAGCCGCGCAGACCCGGCTCGATGTCGCCGCCAACAACCTCGCCAACGTCAACACGCCGGGGTTTCGTAAAGGCTACACCGTGTTTCAGCAGCGCCTGGCCGAAGTCTGGGAAGGCCCGGTGCTCGAACCCGGGTTTGACCTGGTCAGAAACCGAGAAGGCGGGGGCCTATTCGTCCACGAGACGACCTTCTCCGACGCCCCGGGGCACTTCGAAGAGACCCAAAACCCGTTTGATATCGCCGTCCGAGGTGACGGTTGGTTCTCCGTTCTCAAAGACGGAGAGACGCTCTACACCCGGGCCGGCAACTTTACGCAAGCCGCCGACGGCCGGATCCTCACCGCGGACGGGAAGGCGCAACTCCTCGATCAGCGCGGCAACGGATTGCGGATCCCGATCGGGACCCACCGCTTTGAGATCTCCAGCGAGGGTCGCGTGCTCGCCGCCGGCATCCCGATCACCCAAATCGAAGCGCGCGGATCGCTCAATTACCGAGAGTTCACCCCCGTTGGCGACAACCTCTACCGCTTCGACGGTGACGGTACGCCTCCCCGCAGTAACGTGATTTTTGAACAGGGCTTTCTCGAACGAAGCACCGTGCAGGCGGTCACTGAGATGGTCGACCTCATCCGCACCTTCCGCGCCTACGAATCCAATGCGCAGGCCATCACCCAGCAAGATCAATC
>CAYZYD010000511.1:0-3437 GCA_964482505.1 uncultured Planctomycetia bacterium
TCTGTGTCTGGCGACTTCGTCTCGACGTCGGCCATCGATCTCGAACCAGGATCGGTGGGGCCGGCTGACTCGAGTCATTCTTCTCCTTGTCGTGGCGGCCTCGGGGACTTCATGTCGATCGATCCTGCCGAGCTCTAAACCCCCGGTGACCCCTTACACGAGTCCGATTCAGGTCGCTCGGGGAGGAGGGGCGATCTGGGTTGTTTCGAACCAGCGCGAAGTCGAACTCGCCGTCAAACACGCAGACGATCAGCTCTTTTGCCGTCGGGTTGGAGAGCTCGAGTGGCGACGGCTCGAGCCACAAGCGGGGGAGTCGGTGACCTTGCCCCAACGGCTCAGCGCCGTCGGGACGTCCCGGACTCGACGGAAGTACGTCTATACGGCCCCGGCCGATCAAACCGAGATTCACTTTGTGGCCGTGCGGACGGGCGAGCCCTCTTGGGAGCAGCTCGCGCAGACTCGACTGATTTTTGATACCGCGCCCCCAGAGGTGACGGTTGAACCCGTAATCGATCCGACACCTTCAAACCGGCTCCGGTTGAGTTGGAAAATCCACGACGACTTCCCGCTCGAGCTTCCGGTTTCGATTGAAGTCGGCGACGCCGAGTCGGCATGGAGTGAGACGCTGACGACGCGCGAAACCGAGGGGCAAGCAGTTTGGACACCGCCGCCGGGGACCGAAGGCCAACTCTGGTTTGAGATCCGAGTCCGAGATATCGCGGGAAACTCGGCCGAAGTGCGCCGAGTCTTCGGACCGGATCCGGGCTCTCTCCTGGAAAACCTCTCAAGTGTCGAGGCGCAGAAGAGACCAGAGAACCCAGGCATCGCAAAGGGTGCCGATCCAACCGATATCGGGGCAGAGCCTGCGGGCCAAATGCAAGCGCCTCCTATCGACCTGCCGAACGGCGCCCCCGAGCTCGGTGCACTCTGGCAAACTCTGAAACGGCACGGGTTCGTATGCCCAGAGACCGCGCGCTTTCCCGTACCGGCCGGGGTCACCCGAGTCGTTCTCATCGACGGAACGGGTCGGGCTTCCGAACTCGAGGTCGACGAGCGGGGCCAGTTTGGACTTCCCGACCTCGAAGGCACTCAGTTCCAGATCCGATACGAGTCGGAGAGTGGCGAGTCCAAGAGTCCGCCCTTCGGCATCGACAACTCTCCGCCCGAGTTCACCGCTTATGAAGCGGAGGCGGGGGCTGAGAGCGTGACCTTGCGTTGGGTCGTTCGCGATTCGGGTCCGGCGGCCGATTACCAAGTTTTTGCAATATACCGCGAGTTCGGCGAATCGGATTGGCGCGAACTTGAGCTGCCCGAGTCCGAGATCGTTCCCCAGGAGTACCGCCTCGACCTCGCCGAGGGCGAGTACGAGCTCTACTTCCAAGCTTCGGACCGATTTGGTCGACGCGTTGTCCAACCCGAAGATCCCTATCAACTCTCTTTGAGCGGACCTGGGCCGCGACTTGTCGACATCGGTGAATCGATCTATCGCGGCGGGAATCGTCACTATCTCTATTTCGACCGTTACAGCCCTAAGGCGGTCGACGGTGAAGTACGTGTCGTGCTGGCTCCGGTTTCTGGGGAGAGCGACGAAGTTGAGATCGCCCGAGTTTCACCGCAGACTCGCAAGAAACTCTGGCGCGTTCCAACCGTGGATGGCGATTACCATTTCGTGTTGCGTTGGCAAGATTCGCAGGGAAAACCGCAGATTTGGACCGCGCCAGCCCCGGTGGCGATCGACTCGAGTGTTGCTCAGTTTACCGTGACCTCGATCAGTTCCGTCGTCGATCGACTGTGGGAGGCTGAGCTTCGGTCCGAAGAGCCTCTCGAATCGGTTCAAGCCTTCCGGCGCGATACGACCGGCGAATGGGAGTCGCTCGCTGACTTGCGGATGGAGTGGAAGCCCGGTCGACGCGAGGTGCGGCTCGAGCTCGACACCGAGAGCTGGCCCGCGGGTTCATACTTCCTCGCTTTTAAGGCGGTCGATGCGGTGGGCAATCGGGATAACGCACTCCGCGAAGCGAAGCAGATCACCGTCGACCATACGGCCCCCGATCTCACCCGACTCGATTTGCCCGAAGAGGCGTTTGAGGGGCAGCGACTCCGATTCGCAGGAACGTTGGAGGAGGTGCCGCGCGAAGTCTGGCTGACGTGGGAACGCCGCGGCGAGTCGCAAGTGCGGCGCCAGCTCGCCTGGGAACCCGACCCCGGAGCGATCGCAACCGTCGAGTCGACCGAGAGCCCCGAGCAAGTTCCCTTTTGGCGCCTCGAGGCCTTTTCACTACCGGCGGGACACGGAGAGCTACGGTTGACGGTAACCGACCAAGCGGGGCTCGAGAGCGAGCTCGTTACCCCGCTGATCATTCGCAGCCCCATCCGCAAGCTCAAGGTGTGGCCGAGTATTCGAACCTGGCCCGGCGACCGAATGCACGTCGACTATGAAGTCGCCGCCTTCTCGGACTACGACGCGGGTCTCGAGCTGATCGTCTTTGACGACGAAGAGAGTGCGATCACGTCGGTCGATATTGCGGAAGCCACCGGCAAGGTGACTTTTGAGGCGCCTTCGCAACACGGCTTTTACACGCTCGGATTCCGGCAAAAGGGGGGTGGGATCCTCGGGCAGACCCACCGATTTGAGGTCGCGGCTTCGACGACTCGGTCTTCGTCCTCCCAGGATGCTTCCAAGGTGAGCGCTGCGACTCTCGAAGCGGACATCGTTGTCGGTTATCGCGAGTACTACGCCCGCTGGCAGAGCGGCGAGCGGACCAAAGAACTCGAAACGCTTCGCGAACAACTGATCAAGCTCGCCCAAGCGGCGCTGACAAGTAATCGCCGGTCGATCTCGATTCGGCGCGTGCTCGCCTCGCTACTACTCTTTACGAAGACCCCCGACGAGACGCAAGCCGACCGAGTCGTCCGGGAAGGCCTCGCGCTCGAGTCAGGACCCGATCGGCACCTGTTGCTCGAACTGCTCGCCTTCGTCGAAGCGCGTCGCGGCCGCTACGAAGAAGCGAGGCGCGCCCAATCGGAAGCACTCGAAGTGGTCGAGAGCTCCTTTAGGCTCGTCAATTATGGACACATACTTGTCAACCTCAACGATCTCCGCGGGGCCGTCTCCGCTTACCGTCGGGCCGTCGAAGTGGCCGACGCGACGCAGCGCGACGGTTACGCCAAGGTTTGGGCCGGAGCTGTCCGCAAGTATGGGCCGAGCTTCCAACGCGCGGCGGTGCAAACGCTCGGAGCGTGGCGCGAACACGGTGTCGTCGACGACGCGCAGGCTCGGCTTTACGAGAGTTGGATTAACGCTGGACCTTGACCCAACACTACACGGGCTTGCAGCTACGAGTGTCCTTAGGATGCAGTGCATAAACTTCGAGTTTCCCTCGGTTGGAGTTCACTCTTTCTCACCTCCGGATCTCTGCTTGGACTTTCTATGATCT
>CAYZYD010000512.1:0-3437 GCA_964482505.1 uncultured Planctomycetia bacterium
ATTCCGACAGCAGAAAGCCGACTTTCCGAACCCCAACACCTACGGCATCGGCATCATAAACTCCTTAACCGTACCTCGTCCCCCTCCTCCCCCAGCCCCATAAATCACCTCAACCTCATAAGTCTCCCCGCCCATCAATATCCCATTCGGTATCACGATAAAGCCCGTTCCGATCGGGAGATCCTCATAGTCGACGCTCTGCATACCCATCGAGTTTTCAATCGTGACTTCGAGAGAGCTGAAGGGTCGCTCAAACGTCGCCGAGATATCGCGCCAGAAGACGAGGATCTCGCCGTTGGGTAGCGCAGTATTGACGGCCACGTCCGGGAACTCGGTCGAGGTGACGGGAACGTGGTGCTTGAGGGTGACCATGTCGACGTCGCTCGCAGAAGTCGTCACGGTAAAGGTGTAATCGCCGCCGTCGGCGAGCATGCTGATATCTCCCGAGAAGGGCGATGGCTCGCTCATCATGTTTTCGATCAGACCGTACCATTCGTCGCCCCCCATCATGAACTGGCCCAAGGTCCCGTCGGTAATGCCGGTCCCTGCGATGACGACCGAACTCAGCGGAACGAGGGGTTCACCGTCGACGGTAAACTCGACCTCTTCCGAAGTCGCCATCCCCATCAAGCCGTCGAGCTCGAGATCGAGATGCTCGATCGTCGCCTCGTCGAAGTGAAGACCATTACCCGCAACGAGCCAATCGTCCATGCTCGAGGCCCGCTTCACCGTCAACCGCAGGAATGGCGACCCCGACTCGCGGGCGTCCCAGTAACTCTCGGTCAGACGACCCTGCGAGTCGATGCGGAACTCACGGCCAACTCGAACATCGCAGAGCCACTCATCTGCACTGACATTGGTGAGGAAAACCATGATCCGATCGAAACGCTGCTCGCCCCAGTCGTCATCCGACGACCACTCAGCGATGACTTCATCTTTGGAGAGCCCGCTCCAGAGCGTGGTGATATCGAGGGTCGCCCCGAGACCCATCGTGCTTCCCGACATGATCGCGGTGACGAGATCGGCGACAGCCTTCCTCACGTCGCCACGATCCGAAGCCCCGTAGGGATCAAGATCGAGCGTATTCGAGGCGATGGCGACTCCGTCGACGTCGGTGCCCGAGATCGTGCCACCGCTCGTTGTGATCGCGACCGGCTCGGGGCTCACAACCCCGAGCGGGAGGTGGTCCGGGGAGAGCACGACTTCAAACGAACCGTCAGGGAGTCGCACCGAGTAGGATCCATCCAGCGCAGGGCGTGCGATTGCGACGGGGATCTTCTCATCCCCACTGACAGAGTAGATGAGCACCGGAACCCGCGAGGCGATCCCGTCGATACTCACCGTACCTGAGAGGACCGAACTCGACCCTCCTGTGGTCCACGCGATGTCCTGCATTCCGGGCGTGAGAGAGGTCAAAATGGGGGGCACTTCATTCCCCGCTGGCGCCGCGAGTTCGGCTAGCACCGTGTACTTGCCCGCCTCCGAAGGCCTCGTGTAGTTGCCGTTCATGTCGGTCATGACCACTGCCACTAGCTGGAGCGAGACATCGTAGATCCATACCAGCGCCTCTGCCCCGGTCGCGTCAACCGTGACCTGTCCCGAAAGACTACCGGTCGTGGTGGTCAATTTGAGGTCGGCTCGAGATGGCGTGACGATACCACTCTCGACCGACACTCGCGTGAACCTCGGAGAAGTCGTCGTCGCGCCGAGCGTCGAGGGGTCGACGGTTAACCAGTACTCACCGTCTGCCGGCATCGAAAAGCTGTAGGTGCCATTCATATCACTCGTCGCACTCAGGTTCGGGTCGCCCGAAAGTGGAATCAGAAGCACCGTGGCCGAACTCTCGGGGCTGTCGTCGAGCACGACGATTCCCGTGAGCGAATCCGAGGACGTCGCGACCGAACCGACGTCTATGTCGAGAGTGTTCATCGAGACAGGAGAGCCACCGCTCTGAATGTCGGACGCGGACACGACAATCGTCTCCGGGTTGAGACTCAGATCATTGCCATTCGCTTGGGTGGCGAGAATCTCATAGGTGCCCGGAGTCAGAGCGATCTCAAAACTCTCCATGCCGGCCGGACCAGAGACGTCACCTTCAGCGAAGAGCTGGAATGTCCCGCTCAAATCCTTCCAAATTTCGATTTCCCCGGAAACCGAGTTCATGTCCGACACGAGCCGCACCGTGAGCACCTGGTGATCCTGTCCCGCCGCACTTAAGAAGCCGAAGTCGATACCCGTCAATGTGGTCCCAGAGGTGATTGTCACCACGGCGGGATCCGGTAGCAGAAACATCGTGAGATCGATCTCTTCGACTTCGGGAACCAAGACGTACTCGCCCGAAGTGAGCGGAAGCGTGTAGGACCCGGTGCCGGTCTCGACAAAGGTCGCTTCACTGCCGCTGCTCGTTTCGTAGGCGACGATTTCCGCGACATTGGTCGGAGCGTTGCCGTCGACGGTGACGTCACCACTGACCGATCCGTCGGCCGCGTCGAGCGCGAAGTCGACCGTCGCGGGCGAGCTCGAGATCGTCACCTCTTCAATGGGTGGTGTGACCAGACTCGAGGGTAGCGTCGTCGGGTCGAGATAGTCCTCAATGTCGCCGTCGGGAAGAGTGATCTGAATCATCCCACTTGCATCTGTCAGCACAAATTGGGTCGGCGGCGGGGTCATCATCATGTCACCCGATAGTGGCTCGATGATCACGAGGGCTCCGGGTACGGCGTTCGAATTCGGATCCGTCACCGTTCCCGACAGAACTACACCCATGGTATCGAGATTAAAGACGAGCGAACTCGCTTGGTAGCCCGCTCCCGTGATGCCGCTCGCAGTGACCGTAATCAACGAGGCTGGGAGTCCGACGTAGCCCGGCGGGAGTTGATTCGGGTCCACGCTGATCTGGTAGCTTCCCGGCGCGAGCGCGATTTGGAAGTTTCCGACAGAGTCGGTGTCGATCTCGGCCACGAGAACTCCACTCGAACTCTCGACCAAAATCGTCGTCTCGAAGCCGTTGTTGTCCGAACGAACCTGCCCGAGAAGGCTCTGACCCGGAGTGGTCCCGATCAACAAGAACTCAAAGTCGTTTGAGAGCTGCGCGATTGAACCAGTATCACTGACCATCGCGGTAAACGCGTCCGGAACCACATGTCCTTCTTGGAAGGGATTGAGCTCGGCGATCACCACCACGCTGCCCGCGGGCAAGTAGAGCGAGTAACTGCCTGCGTCGCCCGGTGTGACCTCGGTCTCGGTGAAAAGCGACCCGTTGACGTAAGCGCTGATCGTCCCTGTCGTCGCCATTCCATCATCGAGTAGCAACCCAGTGAGCAGGGCATTCGCGATGAGAACTTGAAAGTCTTGGGTAACGGGCGATCCCGATACCGTGACTTCCGCCGGGAGTGGCAACACACTCTCTAGCGGTAGAGAGGGAGCGTAGAGTTCGA
>CAYZYD010000513.1:0-3434 GCA_964482505.1 uncultured Planctomycetia bacterium
GGAGGATCGTATCCGTCCCTCTGACGCAGCGAGCGGTCGTCTGACGAGTTCGCAGCAGCGGGCTTATGAATAATGCGGGCTTGAGGTTGGGGCCCTTTTGAGTGGTTCTTCGTACGAGACTTCACATCCGACTTCGTCCCCTCGCCGCCTCGAACTGAACCTTTAAAGCGTGACCGACATTA
Organism: uncultured Planctomycetia bacterium; assembly: GCA_964482505.1. GTDB lineage: Bacteria > Planctomycetota > UBA8108 > UBA1146 > JAJFFE01 > CAYZYD01. The sequence continues at coordinate 183 of CAYZYD010000513.1, forward strand.
CCGGAGCACCCCAGCAGTCCGCGTGCACACTGCTGTCGCCTGGAGGCGGGTGAGATCTGGCGTGGAGCACCGCCGGCGTGCTTCGGTTCGGTGCGCGATCGCAAACACTGACGGCGGTTCACACGCTGATATCGCCGACCTCAACCGGAATAACCACTTCGGGCGGGCGGCTACCAGTCCCCTCAAGAGAAAGGTCACGTCGTGTCGAGAGAGAACAAGTTACCGCGTTGGGCCGCCCAGGGTCGGGTCGGATGGAAGCACACAGGGCAGGAGCGACCGAGCTTTGCCGTCCCCCCCGGACCGGGGCAGGAGTCGGTCTGGGACTATCCGCGGCCCCCGCGGCTCGAACGCGATTCGCGCGAAGTGATCATTCTTTGGCAAAACGAGGTCGTCGCTCGAACCGAGGCCGCATTCCGCGGTCTCGAAACGGCTCACCCCCCGACCTTCTACCTCCCGCCCGAGAGTATCAACCGCGCTCTGGTCCAGCCGAGCCCCACTCGTCAAACGTCGCGCTGCGAGTGGAAGGGTGAGGCGATCTACTACGATGTGGTGGCAAATGGTGAGAAACTCTCTCGGATCGCGTGGACCTATCCCGACCCTTTCGACGATTTTGCCGAGCTTCGCGACTACTTCGCCTTCTATCCCACGCCGATCAAATGCACTCTGGATGGCATACGAGTGGAACCCCAACCGGGCCGTTTCTACGCCGGCTGGGTCACGCCCGAACTCGCCGGCCCGTTCAAGGGCGAGCCAGGGAGCGAAGGTTGGTAGTCCTCTTCAAATCTTCATTCCTTTTGGGTGTCGCGCGATGTTGCCTGCCGTCGCTACGGTCGGCACGATACGGGACGGAAGGAATGAAGCATGAAGCCAGTTCGAATCGACGGGTCACAATTGACTATCTTCGATATCGTGCATGTCGCTCGCGACGACGCCCCGATCGAGCTCGCGGATGAAGTTTGGGACCAAGTCGCCCTCGGCCGGCGGCGGGTCGAAGAGGTGCTCGCGAGCGGCAGCATCTCCTACGGGGTGAACACGGGAGTCGGATCACAGAAGAGCGCGCAAGTACTCAACGGCGAGATATCAGAATTCAATCGCCGACTCGTCGTCGCTCACGCCACGGTCGCGAGCCAACTCAAACTCGACCCCAAAGTGGTCAAAGCGGCCCTGCTCGTCCAACTCAACGCCTTCGCCTCAGGGCGTTCGGGGATACGTCCCGAACTCTTGCAACTGCTCTACAAACGGTTTCAGTCGGGAGTGCTTCCCGAAGCCAACGCTGGGGCTTCGGTCGGCGCCTCCGATCTGGTCCCCCTGGCCCAATTCGCGCTCTCACTCATCGGCGAGCAGAACCCACTCGAAGACGGGCTCGCCTTACCGTCCGATCTCAAGCTCGCGCCTAAGGAGGCGCTCTCGCTGATCAATTCGAACGCGGTCAGCCTCGGCCAGGGTGCCCTCGTCCTTCTCCAAGCTCGCAAACTTCTGCGTGGCTTCGATCTCTCCGCTTGTCTTTCGCTTGAAGCGTTTCGCGGCAACTTGAATATTCTTCACTCCGAGGTACTCCAAGCGCATCCCCAACCGGGTCAGGTGACGGCGACCAACCACATGCGTCGGTTGCTTCGCGACAGTCGGCTCTTCGAGCCTGGTGAGGCGCGACATCTCCAGGATCCCCTGAGTTTTCGCTGCGCCCCGCAGGTGCACGGCGCCGTCTACTCGGCGCTCGAATGGGTCTGGACCCATCTCGAGATCGAGGTAAACACGGTTCAGGACAATCCCGTCGTCAGTGAGAAATCGGCCGAACTCGTCTCCCACGGCAATATGGACGGCACGCTCCTCACCCTCGGCTTCGATAACCTGCGCTCGGCGCTCGTGGCGGCGATCGACATCTGCACTCAGCGTCTCCACAAACTTCACTGGCCCGCCTTCAGCGGTCTACCTTCGGGTTTGACGACCGATAACACGGCGCTCGGCGGGGTTCAGTTTCTCAACTTGAGCCATATCGCCGAAGCCTACGCCGCGGCCGCGCGTCGACGCGCAAATCCGAGTCTCCTCAATTATCAGGGACAGCTCGCCGACGGCGTCGAGGACTACGCGACGCTGCTGCCACTTGCGATTATGGACGCCGAGATGTTGATCGATTCCGCCTGGGTCGTGCAAGCGCTCGAGATCGTCGTCGGTTGTTGGGCGATCCGGCGTCGAGGCGTTCCCGTTACCGCGCTCGGCGAGGGCATTCGCGATGTCTACCAACGGGTCGAGCACTTGCTACCGATCGGCAAGGAGGGAACGGAGGTCTTCGACGTGCGCCCGCTCGTCGAAATCGTTCGGAAAGAAACTCTCGTCGACCTCATCGACCGCGAGGCCCCACCCGTCCCCGAGTTTGATATGCCCGAGCCTCCCCCGATCGACGAAAGAGAAGGCGTATGAGCCCCGCGGGATACTCGGGCACTCCCCTCCCTAAGAAACTCGGGATTAAAGCAGACCACCGCGTCGCTCTCATCGGCGCGCCCGAGGATTTTGAGCAAACACTCGGAACACTGCCCGACCGGGTAACCGTCCAGAGAAGCCTGCGCGGAACCCGACTCTTTGACGTCGTCCTCTTCTTCACCAAGCGCGAACAAGAACTCACGCGCCGGCTCGCGCGACTCAAAGCTCGGCTCACGACCGCGGGCGGGCTCTGGATCGCGTGGCCAAAAAAGGCCTCCAAAGTCGCGACCGATGTCGACGAGAGCGTCGTCAGACGCCTCGGGCTCGGCACCGGCCTTGTCGACAATAAGATCTGCGCCGTCGACGAAGTCTGGTCCGGCCTCCGCTTTGTCCGGCGACTCGAGGATCGCGATCAAGAGTAACGTCTCACGGGCAAAGGCAACTGAGACGACTACTTTGAGGTCGCGTGATGGATGCCGCCCCAGCTCTCGGGCGGCGGATGGCGCCGGTATTCTTCGGTGCGGACCTTGAGAATCCGAGCGGTAAGATCGCCGGGGCGTTCGGCGAGAACCTCGTCAAAACGTGCGAGGGCGCCTTCCCAATCTCGGGCGAGGTAGGCTTCAAAGCCCAATTGGTACTGAGCGATCAATGCACACTCCACTTCGCTGACGCGATTCCGTTCGCCGATCAGCTCGTAGATCATCGACCCCTCGCTCTTCCCTTTGACCGCGACTTTATCGAGCGGTCGAGTCACGAACTGATCCCGGACTCGCGCCTGGGTCGATTCACTGATGATAATCTCGGTTCCATAGGCTTTGTTGATCGCCTCGAGTC
>CAYZYD010000514.1:0-3422 GCA_964482505.1 uncultured Planctomycetia bacterium
GGGAGGTCGAGGGCCGGCGATTCTTGCTCGAACTTTTCGAACAGGACACTAGTATTCCCAGTCGATCCAATCGATCCATTGAGACGAGAACAGTACTCGCTTAGGCCCCAATTCAATCCCCGATAGTAAACTTCGTGAGAATATCTGACATTTTGGGAATTTGCGGTACTGTCCGCGAATGTATGCCCATCTCGTCATGCTCCATCCAATTTTGAGGAACCACCCATGCTGAGACTCTTCCGTCGACACAGATCGATTTGCCTGACCCTCATCGTCCTGACTGCCGGGTGGGGAGTCGGCTGTCGGGCAGTTCGAGCCCCCGTCACGCCGCAGCGGCCGACCTTCTCGTCGGACACGAATACGACGGCGGTCGGGACGGTGGAACTCGAGGCTGGAGGCGCGGTGGATCCGCGGGACTCGTTTGACTCGCCGCTCACCCTAAAGGTCGGGGTGTCTGAGCGATCGGAGTTTTTTGTAGGTTGGTCGCCGTACCAGTGGGTGGAAACCGAAGGCTCGGATGGGCGCGGGGCTTCAGACACTTTGATCGGCACTCGGCAACGGATTGTGGATCCGACGGAATCGGGGCGACCTTCGGTGGCCGTGCAGCTCGCGACCAAGCTACCGACCGGGAGTGAGCGAGAAGGGTTGAGTAGCGGGGAGATCGACTTTTTTGCCGCGGGGATTGTATCCACGGAGCTGTCGGGATTTGGCGTGACTGGATTTTATCAGATGGGTTTCTTAGGAGAGCCCGACGATAGTGAGTTTGATCTCGAGCATGGGATCGCGCTCGCGGTCGGACGGCCGATCTTTGGAGCAACGAGTGCGTTTGGAGAGATCGCCGCGCGAGTGGCGCACGAGCAGGATCGCGACGAGCTCTTCACTACGTTGGGCATCGCGCACGCGATCACGCCGTCGCTGGTGCTCGACACCTCGGTAGTGGTCGGGCTCAATCGAGACGCTCAGGACTTTCAGATCCTCTTCGGATTTACTTATAACTTCGGTCGGATCGATTCTTGGTTCGTTGGGGATCGCACGGTGAGATAGGGATAACTCAGTTCGAAGTTTTCGCGGCGGAAGACGCTCTTGAGTCGGGGAGGGCTTGGGCAAGATCGAAAGTAGACTTCGGTGAAGTCACCGCTCCGAAAGGTAGCCGAGGTAAGCTGAGGACCGAGTGACGGTTGGTTTCGCTCTTGGTGTTCTGGAGCTCAGGACCGCAACCCTAGCAGCCCGTTGAAAAACTCATTCCGCGCGGGAGGCCACGCTTCCTTCGCCCAGCGAGGCTGGTGAGATGTCCGTGCGGGCAGCGCCTCCGGCACGCATCGTATTGGTGCTTGCGCGCAAGCAATGACAGCGGTTCGCCCACGCATAGATATCACCAGCCGCAACCGGAAAAAAAGTTTGGACCGGGACTACTCCGCATCGGCCCAGGCTATTTCCGAGCCGCGGCTGCAAAGAACCACACAACGACTTCTCGGTGCTAACCGCGTCTCAAGATCTCGGCTGCTTCAACGAGCGTCTCAAGTTTGCGTTGAGCGACTTCGTGCGTGGCCACGGGTCGTTCGGCGAAGGTGCCGAAGCCGCAGTCGGGGTTGAGATAGATGCGTTCGGGCGAAACGAATCTGCAAACTTCGCGGACTCGGTTCGCAACCCACTCGGGCTCTTCAATCGTCTCGGTGCGCGGGTTGACGACGCCGAATCCGAGTTGCGCACCGTCGGGGAGACCTGCGAGAGCTGAGAGTGAACCCGCGCGCGGGGTCGCGTACTCGAGGACGTATTGATCGACCTTCATCCGCGCGAGGTGCGGGATCAAGGGTTCGTAGGAACCCGACAGCAAGACGTCCTCTTGCTGACTCCAATTGCCGCGGCAGATGTGAAGTCCCGTGGTGACTCCGTTCGCATCTTCGACGACCCGGTTGATGAGTTCGACCGCGAAGTCGAGTTCGGACTCGGGGGAAGCGCTCGCGGCGAGCGCGGCGCACATAAAGGTGCGCGTCGACGACTTGCCGGCGAAGGCGAGCTCGGTGAGGACGGGCTCGTCAAACTGAACAAAGTCGGCCCCGGCCTCGGCGAGTTCAGAGAGTTCGGCCTTGAGAAGAGCGACGATGTCATCCGCGAGTTCCTCGCGGGTGGGATAGGTCGATTCCGAGAGTGCTTTGACCCAAGAAGAACGGCTCAATAGATAGGGCCCCGGAAGGGCGACCTTGGTCGCACGACCCGTCTGCTGCTTGAGGAACTGAAAATCGTCGACGGCGAGAGCTCGCGATCGCCTGAGCTTTCCTACGACGGTCGGGTTCTTGATTGCGAAGGCGGGAACGTCGAGTGCCCCGAGAAGCTCCTCAAAGGCGGCTTTGTCTTCGACGTAGTCGAGAAGGTCCGCCATGGTCATGAGCCGGATCCCGTCGAGTCGATCTGAAACGAACGAATAAAAGTTATCGCGGCGTTGTTCGCCGTCGCTCACGATATCGATACCGGCCGCCTCCTGAGCCCGGATCGAAGTGATCGTGGCTTCGTCCTGAAGTGATTCGAGGTCATCACTTTGGCGCTTCATCGCGCGCAGTAGTTCGGGGGGCCGAGGCCAACTGCCGACAACGGTCACGGGGAAGAGCGGTAGTTCAGCCATTAGACCCTTTTCAATTCAAGGTCGAGCTCGACCTGACGGAGTAAACTGCTGGCGACGGGAGACCGAGCGACCGTCTCGGCCCAGAGTTCCTCGATACGTGTCGGGTCGCCGTCGGCATCGAGATAGAGACTGCCCTTCAACTTGGCGAGCCCGGGGTGGCCCTCCTCTTCGACACCGAGGAAGACGAGTATGTTATCGACTTCGCCTTGGAGCGACATCTCGAGGTTAAAGACTTCGATCTGCTCGCGCGAAAGCCGCCACTGAAACCCGACCACGAGACAACCTGCGAGCGACGCGAGGAGTTGTTCGATCGCGCTTGGCGCTTCGTCTTCCGTGTCAAAGCTCGCGGGCTGGCCGATATCAAAGCTGTGGTTGCGGACAAAAGCGCGCGCGGTGAGTCCCTCCTGCCAGCGCACCCGCGTTTTCCAGGTGAACGAGCGCGCTTCGTCGAGATCGCGCGCGAGCTCCTGATCGGGTCCCTTCTTTTCGATGAAATAGTAAGTGTAGTTATTCGGAGCCGACTCGGTGCCGACGATGCGATGCCCGACCATGCGACACCAGGCGGGCAGATCCTCTTTGACACTGATCTCGCGGCTCCGCACTTCGAGAACCTGACGCGGCCCGAGCGGATTCATCGCCTTGCGAATGATCAGCAGCAACCCGCTGCCGCAGTCGAGGTCGCCGCCGTCGCACATCGCCGCCGGCTCAGGAGGGTTCATCGCGTTGTCTCATTTCGAACGGTTCTTCTCAACTAGTGTCCTGTTCGGAAAGTTCGAGTGAGAACTCGGCGAGCCATTCGGCC
>CAYZYD010000515.1:0-3415 GCA_964482505.1 uncultured Planctomycetia bacterium
CACCTACGACCCGCGCCCCAGCTACGCCCTCTACGAGCGCTTCTACCGCCTCGCAAATCTGGGTCTGGATCGACTCGACGAACTCGACGAATTCTGTTCGCATCGTGGTGCACTCCGTCTCTGGGGTTGAAAGGATAAGCGACCGCGTGACACTCAAGATCTTGGCGATCGAGCCCTATCTCGCGCGCTCGCACGAGCAGTTTCTCACCGGTCTCGCGGGCTTTTCAAGGCATGAGTGGCGAGTCGATTCGTTACCCGCGCGCAAGTGGAAGTGGCGTATGCGAAGCGCCGCGATCCACTTTGTCGAGCGTCTCCGCTCGGGCTCACACCCCGAGCCTGATTTGATCTTCGCGTCTGACTATCTCAATCTCGCCGAGTTTGTGGCGTTACTTCCCGAAAGCCACCGCGAGATTCCGACGCTTCTCTACTTCCACGAGAACCAACTCACCTATCCTGTCCCTCCCAACGATCGGGTGGACTACCATTTCGCCCTCACCCACTACTACGCGATGCGGGTGGCGCGCGCCGTGGTCTTTAACTCGGAGTTTCATCGCGAGAGCTTTACGAGCGCGCTCAAAGATCTGCTCGAACAGATCCCAGACGTCAACGGGCTGAGCGGCTGGGCGAGTATCGAGAAGAAGTCTCGGGTCTTCCCACTGGGCCTCGATCAGACCCGCGGTAGCCCGAGTCAACCGCGCGAGGTTCCCGTGATCGCCTGGAACCAGCGTTGGGAATACGATCGCAACCCTCGCGAGTTTCTCGAGGCGTGTCTCACGCTCAAGCGCCGAGGCATCCCGTTTCGACTCAAGCTCTTCGGGGTCCGCTTTCGAGAGACCCCGCCAGAATTCGATCTACTCAAGGCGCTCGACGACGAGTTGATCTGGAACGAGTTTGTCGGCGACCACGACGCTTACTTGGGCGAACTCAGCCGAGCTGACATCGTTGTCTCGACCTCGATTCACGAATTCTTCGGACTCGGGACCCTCGAAGCGATCCGGGCGGGACTCCTGCCCGTGCTCCCGCGAAGACTCGCCTATCCCGAGCTGATCCCACCCGAACTCAGCCCCAACCCGATGCTCCTCTATTCAGACGGCGAACTCGTCTCCGCGCTTGCGACCGCAGTTGAGGTGGTTCAGTCAGGAACCATGACTCGAGAACGTGAACAACTCGTGAACTATACGGATCGGTTTTCGTGGGAGCGACTCACGCCACAATACGATGCTCTCATCGAAGAACTTGTCGATCGAGCCGATTGAAGGTCGAAGCTCACGAGACTATTCGCGCTCACCAGCCTGGTCTGTTCCCCATACCACCGAGCTGCTATTGTACGCTCGCCTGGCCCCACCCACTGAATACTCATCGCCCCGGCGCAGAAAGTGCCGACGAGAAGCATCGTATCTGCTAACGCGAATCGTTGCGGGAGGGGTGACCACACAGCCAACCCGAACCTCACTGGCAACCCGAACCTCACTGGCAACCCGAACCTCAAGAGTACTCGCGGGCTCGTAGCCCACACGAATGGATCTTTAACTCGTGCGACTATTAGAGACGTTGAGCGACGCCAAGCTCGCCCAGACCTTCCAGAGCTATCTCGGATCGATCGGGATCGAATCAAAGCTTCGGTCAGAGGAGCGCGGGACCGGAATCTGGATTCTCGAAGAGTCGGCGATTTCGGATGCTCGCCGTGAACTCGACCGTTTTCTCGAGGAACCACAAGCGTCGGTCTACATCGAAGCCGCCAAGAAAAAGCCGGCCAATCCCCCAACAGATCCCCATAAAACTCAAAAGCCGCGAGTCCGGGAGCGGCGACCCGCGGATCGCTGGCGAGCACCCGAGGCGGCCGACGTCCCCGTCACGTTGGGCTTGATCATGGTCTGTATCGCGGTTCACTTCGTCAACGACAACAATCCTGAAGCGTTCATAGGGTCGATCAGCCCCAGATTCCAAAGCCCTCACGAGTATTGGCGGCTCGGCTCTTCAGCCCTCCTCCACGGGGACTGGTTGCATCTGCTTCTGAACATGTTGCTGCTCTTTGTGCTCGGCATTCCCATCGAATTTCGGTTTGGCTCGCTCCGGTACTTGGTCTTGGTGACCTTTTTTGCCTTCGCATCGGGCACTCCCCAGTACTATCTCGCCGGGGCCAGCGTCGGAATGTCGGGAGCCGTTTACGGCCTCATCGGCATGAGCTTTATCCTGACGCAGTACGCGCCGCGGTACGGGATTTTTATCTCGCGCCACCTCTTCAATATGGCGCTCATCTGGCTTTTTATCTGCTTCTTCTTGCCCAATATCGCCAACATCGCCCACGTCGCGGGGATCTTGAGCGGGTTTGGCGTGGGCGGATTGCTCGCCAGCTGGGATAAGCCTAAACCGCAATAATTCGAATAGGCATTATTCAAGAACCGCTTCGCGAAAAGGGTAGGGAGCGCCTGGCAAATAGACGAATTCGACCCGAGACGACTCGCCAGTCGACCAACCCACTTGATTCTTCGGTCGGCCAACCCATTCTCGATTACAGTCGGGTCTCGGGGTATCGTAGCCGCGGTTAGGGACAGCTTCCAAACGTATCGCAACCGAGGTTCGTCATCGAGAGCTCGAGCCCGCACTCGGGGAAGGGTGCGGGCGGGAGAGGTGACCCCGGGATGAATTGCGCCTCGAGCAAGAAGACCGCGTCAGAGATGTCCAGTAGGTCGTCGCCGTTTGCGTCAGCGGCTTTATCGCAGTCGACCAGCCCCCCCAAAAAGAGCACCGAGAGGACACGAATCGCGTCTGTGAGATTGATGACTCCGTCAGCGTCGGCGTCTCCGCGTACGTAGAGGGAGGGACAACCCGACGGCGGGGCTGGAGCTTCGAGAGCACCCCGGTCGACGACGGTACAGATCACCCGCGAGTTGCCGTCGAGATCCGCTGAAGTGATGAATGGGGCCTCGCTCAAACCGGAATTGATCGCGGGGGAATTGGGCTGCAGAGTGAAATCACCGCCCCCGGGGTCGGTCCACTCCGGGTCTTGATCGAGGTTGCCACCGTCGGTCAGGCCGGCCCAGCCTCCTTCGACAATCGAAAATGAGACGCGCGGCGAGCTGTTCGATACCCGGATTGTCGAAGCCCCGACATTGGCCCAGAAGATCGAGTTGAAGACCTCGGGATTGGAGAAGAACTGAACATTGAGCGCGGCCCCGGAACTCGCGTCGTTGTTCGCAAATGTGTTCCCATTTAGGGTTGAGTCCGAGAGGAAGTCGAGCGTCACTCCTCCCCCAAAACTGACCGCGCTGTTTCCGGCGAAGAGGTTACCAATGATGATCGGACTCGAGTCTTCGGCGTAGAGCCCCCCTCCGCTCTGGGCGGAGTTGCCTTGTAACCGGTTGCGAATTACCCGCGGGGAGGGCAGTGAATTGGTGTAGAGGCCACCGCCGAT
>CAYZYD010000516.1:0-3408 GCA_964482505.1 uncultured Planctomycetia bacterium
CGAAGCGCGGGAACTGCTGCTCCGCTGCGTCGAGTAGCGTGCGCGCCTCGGCGAGCTCAATCCCGGCCTTGTCCGAGAGACCGAGATCGATCGCGGCTTTGGCGGCACTCAGATGCGAGACGAGTAAATAGTTCTGGTCGCCCGCATTTTGAGCGGCATCGCGATACTGGGGCTGGGTGTGAAGCTTGAGGGCGAGGGCGAACTGCCCACTCGCCCAGTAGAGCGAGGCGAGAGCCTGATCGACTCTTCTCAAGCTTGACGGCACGATCTCCCGGGCGCAGAGACGAGCGCGACGCAGCGCCGTGGAAGCGCGGCCAAAGTTGCCGAGTCGCTCATAACTCGCCCCGAGCCGCATTTGAACTACGAGTTCGACATACCTCTCTTCGAGGCTCGGCTCCGCCGAGATCTCAGCAAGCCGTTCTAACTCCCGTACCGCCGCCCGAGTCTCGCCACGGTCAAAAAGCAGCGACGCGCGCGCAAAGTCGAGGTAGCTGCGACAAGCACCGTCGGCGAGCTCGGCCCGAAACTCACCAAAGGCCCGATCGAATTCTTCGAGTGGGAGCGCTCGCCTCGCTTGAAAGGCGAGAATCAGCGCGACGAAGAGAAAGTCTGGGTTGACCGCCCGCACGATTGTCGCTGCCTCTGCGAGCGGAAGAGTGGGGAGGGCCTCGATCTGCTTCGCGTCGAGTTTAAGCGCGGCGAGTCGCTCCGCGAGATCGACACTCTTGCCGTTCAGGATCGCTTGGAGGAGTTCGTCGTTTAAGGACATCGGCGACTCATCTCAGCGTGCCCGATACTCGAGAAACTGGCCCTCTTCCATTCGGCACTCGACCAAATCGAGACGCGGGCTGGCGAGGCTGAAGTTGAGTGGGACCCAAAAAGTCAGGGCGCGAAAGGTCTCGGGACCGCTGCGATACACGATCAACTTTTCGATCGCGTAATCCGACTTGAAATGGTTGATCGTCGATTGCGGCGGGGCTTTGAGATAGTGGAGAAGGAACGCATAACTCGCACCATCAAAGACCGTGATGGTGGCAAATGGCGCGTCTTTATAAAACTCGCTTTGACTCAAGAGCTCCGGAGCGTTGGCGAACCGACCGTAGATGGATCGGCTCGGCGCGGCCGAATCGACCGGCACCGCGGGCTTAAATGTGGTCCAAACAAAAGTGGAATCTTTGGACCAGCGCATATCAAGAGTGACGGGACCATGATCCAAGAGACTTTGCGCCGCCGTCTGCGCAACCGGCGACGCAAAGAGTTCAGCCGACCGCTCGAGTCGAAGGTAATTGATGGGGTCGATGAGGCCGTCCCCAACTTGTGAGTGCAGCGGGGCGAGCGCCCAGAGCCCGAGTAGGATTATGAAAATTGATCGCAGCACCGTGTCGCTGCCCCCAAAGTGCAGAATTCATCTCGTTGTTCGGTCAGTCTGAGCCCAATGCGCGCGACACTATCGCTGGCCAATTGCAATAAATCAAAGCATCTTCTAGAAATCTCGATTGCCAGCGATCGTCACTCGACGCGAAGAATTGCAGCAATTCCATGTGGGGGAGATTCTCTTCGAGAGTCAACCAGCACTCTTTTCTCCGCGAGGATCGAGTAGGATACCGCGCGAAAATGGGTCGGTGGCACGACTTCCGGGAGCAGTGGTGAACTTAACTTTTCGAACCGCAATGGTTTTGATTCTGGTGAGTCTCGTCGTTGTCGTAACGACGGTGGTCGGGACGTCGGCCTACCTGAGCATGCGCTATGCGGCGATGGATCTTGGCCGCAAGATCGTGCGCGAGGCGTCGGTTCGCATCGGTCAGCAGATCAGTCGGGGACTCGGCTACGCCGAAGCCGAGAGCCGGACGTCGCGGTTATTGCTCGAAAACGTCTTCGATCCCGATGATCACGATCTCGTCTGTCGTTACTTCTTGCAGTCGATCCGAGCTCATGCCCGAGTCTCTTATCTCTCGTTCGGATTTGAATCGGGGAAGTACTACCATGTCTCGCGCGAGCGCGACGGTCGCAACTCGATACTCTGGCTTCTTCCCCAGGCGGACGGGACGCGCTCGCTGTTCGAATGGCGTCCGCGAGACGACGGCAGCCGAGAAATCGTTCGCGACGACCCCATATCAAGCCGCACGCCGCCCTACGAGCGACCCTATTACCAGTGGGCGAAGCAAGCGGGAGCACCAATCTGGACCGAGAGCTATGTCTTTCTAGGTTCGGGGGAGTCGCTCGATCTCCCCGGAGTCACGCGAGCCGTGCCCCTCTACCGCGACGGGAAGCTGCTCGGAGTGCACACCGTCGACTTCGATACGCTTTCGCTGAGTCGCTATCTCGGCTCGCTTCCGGTTGGCGAGGCAGGCTACGCCTTTCTCGTCGAACTCAGGCGCGACGGAACGCGGACGATCGTCGCGCATCCGCGCGCGGCTGAGGCTGAACCGGATCGGCGTCTCGACCTGACGCGGCTTGCGGCCGACGGGAGTCGAGTATCGTTGCCGGCCGCAGCGGTTGACGACGAAGTCGTTCAGCACTTCCTCAAACAATTGCCGTCGGCGAGAGGCGAAGTATCGACCGAGATCGAAACGGTTCGGTTTGTCGCGGAGGGCACCAAGTACGTCGGCGCTTTCCACCGAATCGGCGACGAGACCAAACCCCCTTGGGTCGTCTGCATGGTGCTCCCCGAAGATGAGATCTTTGGCGCGGTCCGACGGACAGCTCGTCTCATGGTCGCGATCGCCCTCGGAGGAGTGCTCGTCGCCCTCTTCGCGAGTTTTCGGTTTGCCGCGCGCTTTTCAAAGCCGATTCGTTCGGTCTCTGCCAGTACTCAGAAGATCGCCCAGTTCGATCTCGAGGCGGCCCCGCCGCTGCGCTCGAGGATCGCCGAGATCGCCCAGCTCGGGACTTCGTTTGAAGAGATGAAGGCCGGTCTTCGGTCGTTTCGAAAGTACGTTCCCGCCGATCTTGTGCGGGAGCTCATCTCAACGGGCGAAGAGGCGAAGCTCGGCGGCGAACGCCGTGAGATCACCCTGCTCTTTTCTGACATCGCCGGGTTCACAACGATCGCCGAACAGCTGAGCGCCGAAGAGCTTGTCGAGTTGCTCGCGGAGTATCTCGACGCCATGACTCAAGAGATGCTGCGCGCTAAGGGAACCGTCGACAAGTATATCGGCGATGCGATCATGGCTTTCTGGGGCGCCCCGCAGCCGCGGCCGGAACACGCGCACGTCGCCTGTCACACCGCCCTCGCCTGCCAAGCACAGCTGGATACGCTCCGAGCCAAGTGGATCGAACGCGGTTTTCCCGAGATCCAAGCCCGGATCGGCCTCAATACCGGCGAGGCCATCGTCGGAAACTTCGGCTGTGAATCGCGACTCGATTACACGGCCATCGGCGATACCGTCAACTTGGCGAGTCGACTCG